>JBKPQV010000443.1:0-5055 GCA_046734235.1 Acidobacteriota bacterium | reverse complement strand
AGATGTGTATAAGAGACAGACCGTGCCCTCCTTGACAGTCGGGCTACTGCCCCGAAGAAACAGAGGCACAGAGAACCAAATTGCCTTCAGATCTCATTTCCCCTTGCTTACCGAGAGGAGAGCAGTGTAAACTCCCCTCGGTAACCGATGGAGAGCTATGAGTAAACCAACAGATCTTGTCCAGGGAACCCTGGACCTTCTGATATTGAAGATGCTAGCCCTGGAACCACTCCACGGCTGGGCGATCGGTCAACGCCTTAAACAGGTTTCTGGTGACACACTGCAGGTAAGTGACGGCTCGCTATACCCAGCTCTGCACAAGCTTGAACAAGAAGGCTGGATCAAGGCCGAGTGGAAGCCTAGCGAAAACAATCGACGCGCCAAGTTTTATACGTTGACGCGTCCTGGGCGGAAAGAGCTAGAGCGCGAAACCGCCAACTGGAATCGTTTATCGACAGCAATCTCGCTCGTCGTGCAGCTAAAAGAGGCCTGAGCCATGCGCTTGGAACACTGGTTCTACACCGTGCCATTGCGGCTTCGGTCACTGTTTCGTCGCGGGCAAGTTGAAGCCGAATTAGAAGAGGAACTGCGCTACCACCTTGAGCGGCAGATCGAGGTGAATATTGCCGCCGGCATGCCGGCAGAAGAGGCGCGCTTCGCTGCGTTACGCGCAATGCACGGTTTGGACCAACGAAAGGAAGAGTGTAGAGATATGCGACGCGTGCGACTCATTGAAGACCTTTGGCAGGATTTTCGATTCAGTTTGCGGAGTTTGTTGAAGCGCCCGGGCTTTACGGCGATCGTGCTCACCGCACTCGCTCTCGGAATTGGAGCCAACACCGCAATCTTCAGTTTAGTTAATGCCGTTATACTTCAGCCGCCTCCCTATCGCGATCCCGATCGACTGATTTCGGTCTATGGCTCCCGAGACCGCAGCACCCGCGGAAGCCTTGGTCCAACCGACTTCCTCGACTATCGCAGTCAGAACAAAACGTTCGAACAATTTGCCGCGTCGGGAGCGATGACTCTTCCCATGAACCTCACGGGTGGCGGTGAACCCGAACGTCTCTCGTCATCGGTCGTCACAGGAAATTATTTCGACACGTTTGGCGTGCGGCCGGCTCTCGGTCGTGGCTTCTCGCTCGAGAATGAAAAGACCGGTAAGGATCATGTCACTGTTCTCAGTTACGCTTTTTGGCAGACGCGCTTTGGCGGGGACCCGAACATTGTTGACAAGACCATAACCCTTAACGGCAAAGCTTACGAGGTTCTAGGCGTGATGCCGGCAGAGGTGGTCCTGCCACAGGATGCACAGTTGTGGGTGCCGCTAAACTTCGACGACGACCCCGAGATGAAAATGCGCAACGCGCGTTTCCTTCGAGGTATAGGAAGACTCAAAGAAGGCGTCACCTTGACCCAGGCGCAGGCAGACACCGATCTAATCGCAGCTCAACTCGAACAGCAATATCCCGATTCAAACACGGGATGGAGCCTGCGTCTCGTTCCTTTGCGCGAGGTACTTGTGGGTGGGAGCCGAACGATGCTCTTTATTCTTTTCGGCGCTGTTGGTTTTGTGTTGCTTATCGCCTGCGCCAACGTGGCAAATCTGTTGCTGGTCCGTGCGGCTGCCAGGCAGAAAGAGATTGCGATGCGAGCGGCGATTGGGGCCAGTCGACTCCGAATCATCCGTCAGATGATTACCGAGAGTCTTTTGCTTGCGATTGTTGGTGGCGCGCTTGGCGCTTTGCTAGCGGTGGTTGGAGTCAAACTGCTCGTAAGTCTCGGTATTGACAGTATTCCCCGCACGGCTAACGTAAAGATCGATGCTACGGTCCTGGCGTTCACTCTTTTCATTTCGCTCACAACGGGTCTGCTATTTGGCTTGGCGCCCGCTATCCGCACGATGAAAAAAAATCTCGTCGACGCCTTGAAAGATGGAATACGAGGCGGCAGTGAAGCGACGCTTAAGAATCGCACGCGTAGTTTACTCGTCGTGTTCGAAAGCGCTATCGCGGTGATGTTGTTGATCGGAGCCGGACTGCTTATCCGGAGTTTTATTGCATTGCAAAAAGTCGATCCCGGATTCGATCCGAACAATATTTTGACTCTGCGAGTCGACTTGCCTCACCAGAAATACAACACGCCGGAAAAGGCGTCGAACTTTTTCGAGCAACTCGAGACACGTGTCGCAGGCTTATCGGGTGTCGAAGCTGTCGGTTTCATTACGGAATTGCCACTCAGTGGTGAAGATATGGACATGCCTTATGCGGTCGAAGGCCGTCCGGTCGATCCGTCCAATAAAACTTTTGCCAGCTTTCGTCGAGTGAATCAAAATTACCTCAGCGCGATGCGAATCCCTTTGCAGCGCGGACGCAACTTCACCGAGCAAGAGGTTCGACAGAACGACAAAGTACTCATAGTCAGCCAGCAATTTGTAGACACAGTGTTTCCAAATGAAGAGGCATTGGGCAAGCGACTGATCATCTGGGGGGGAAGCAGGGACGAGGCGTGTGAGATCATCGGCATCGTTGGCGACATTCGCCATCAATCATTGCAAGGTGAGCCAACCGCCACTATTTACAAGCCGACTCGAGGTGCTGTTCGGGAGAGTCTCGTCATCCGCACGCAAGGAGATCCGCTGAGTCTCGTGGGTGGCATACGCAAAGAAGTGAATGCGTTGGATCCGGACCAGCCAATCGCAGCAATAAGGCCGATGCCCGAGTGGGTAGCTAGATCGGCTGCCGGGGCGCGTTATCGCACGACCTTGCTTGGGCTGTTTGCCCTGCTCGCGATGTTTCTCGCTGCGACGGGAATCTACGGTGTCATGTCTTACTCTGTTGCACAGCGCACCCAGGAGATCGGAGTACGAATGGCGCTCGGCGCACGACCATTTGACGTATTGAAGCTGGTGGTGCAGCAGGGAATGATTCTGGCGTTGACTGGGGTCGTCATCGGAATCGCCGGTGCGTTAGCACTGACCAGAGTTATGTTGTCGTTGCTGTTTGGAGTTACGGAGCGAGATCCGATTACGTTTGGTGTAGTAGCGGCATTATTGATTGTCGTTGCTTTCATCGCATGCTTCGTCCCGGCACGTCGCGCGACAAGGGTTGATCCGCTGATTGCACTGCGCTGCGAGTAGATAATTGAAAAAGGCCATTTGACTGGGAGCCATGAGAACTGCTCAACGATGGCTGCAAACTGTTGAAGAATTGCTCGTTGATGTGCACATCATTAACGGACGATTGCTTCATTCTTCTGCCTATCTGCTTCGGCCCAGTCTTTTGCTGAGACGAACGACTGGCTGTCGTAGATCAACACGATTGTTCCAACCGGCAGACGGCGGCTCATGTCGGCAGCTGCAGACATGGGAATTCGTATGCAGCCATGACTCTGCGGTGTGCGAGGCACTGAGGGATTTCCGTGAATCGCGAGTCCATCGCTGAAGTAGTTCGGATAAAAGAGTAGACCGAGAGGTGATTTCCTCCAGCCAGCAATCTTCGCATAAATTCTGAATCGTCCTCGCGGTGTGTAGGCCAGTCCGCGCATCCCTTTTTCCCTATAACGTTTGTTGCTGCCTGTCGACACCGGGAGAATCTTTTTGACTGCTCCATCAGTGTCAGTCAATAACAGCACTTGCCGATCAATATCCACCTCAACATGAGCGTATCCCGCGTCTTTTGGTTGCGGAGCCTCCGCGCTCATGATCGCGTCGAATTCGTTCCGGTTGAGTTGGCCGGTGATTTTACGTCCTTCCCATTTTTGAAAAAGGATCAAAGCGCTATGTGTCTTGTAGCCCATCGCCGACAGGCGCCTTTGAGCTTGCGACACCTCCGCGCGCGTGAGCGGACGCTGTGCTCCTTTGCGCTTTGTAGCTGCGGAGGATTCGATCGGCCCAAGAAGAAGCGGACTGAGTGTGACAAGAAATGCTATTGCGAGTGCGTGTCGAGTATTCACAACAACCCCCTTCCAACAGGAAAGCATGAAGCTTAGTCAAAAAGGGAACCTCTTGTCGGGTGGGAGTATCTCTTTGGCGATAACCATACGCCGCACCGTTTCTGAGGTCAACATCGAAATTCCACTTGGAGCGGCTCGTTCACACAGGAGGGGCTAGCCCTCCTTGACAGTCGGGATTTCAGTTATCCGCGGAAATTAATGACGGCCAATCTGCCTATCCATGGCCTGGAAGTCAAAGTTATTCCACGCCTCGACAATTTTTTTGTTGGCGATTCGAACAATTGTGATTCCAGTAAATTCTACCGGCGCCTGGGTCGCAGCTATTCCAAGGAAGTGTCCTTCGTGCTTACCACGGACGGAACAACGTGCAGTGACTTTATCGCCTTCCGCAATCATGTCTTCAACAACGATCCTCATATTTGGGAACGCTTCACGGAACATTGTGTAAAAAGGCCGGTAATCCTTAGGGCCTTTTATCGGTTTGGCGGGATCATCAGACAAGCCGTGAGCAATGCCGTTTTCGTCGAACATCTCTTCGATCGCATCTGCGCGTCCGTTGTTCCAGACTTCTTCAAACCAACGACGAAGTAGTTGTTTGTTCTCTTCTGACATGAGGTCTCCAATCCTTGGCAGGTTAACTGCGATCAAAAAAGATCGTTTTTGTGGGTATTCACGAGTTTTGAGCAGTGGAAACCTTATACAAAGTTTACGATTCGTTCAAGCTTTCTTCCTAGGGTTAGTATTTCGGATGCCTAATGCATCTTGAATGGTCCACCATGAGGCTCAGCAACTAGATCGGGACGACTTGAGTCCTGCACTACCTCATGCATCTCGAGTACGTTTGATTTAACAAATGCTTCCTTCGGCAAAGTACCCGACTGCGCATGTCCTTTCGTGAACGCGTCTGAGCGTACCCAGTTCAAAAAGTCCTGGCGGCTATTCCACATCGTAAACACGACGTATGGATCGCCGTCATTGACCGGACGCAGCACCTGGTTGGAAATGAAGCCCGGCATTTGATCCACCAGCCCTGCGCGTTCCCGAAACCTTTGTTCGAAGGCATCAGCATATTCCTTAGCGACGTAGATCCGATTAGCAACA
>JBKPQV010000442.1:0-4831 GCA_046734235.1 Acidobacteriota bacterium | reverse complement strand
CCTGGCGCCTGGTTGACGACTGTTGCTCATCGCAAACTCCTTGATGCCGTGCGCAAGGAAAAGACGCGCACTGACAAACATTCTGAGCTGGAATACGAAATCCAGCGCCTTTTGCCTGACAATGAAGTTGAACTGATGGACGACACTGTTGAATATACAGACGATCGTTTGCGGTTGATATTCACTTGCTGTCACCCGTCGCTCAATATGGAAACCAGGGTGGCGTTAACTTTACGTACCCTGGGAGGACTCACCACTCCAGAAATCGCCCGCGCATTTTTGTTACCCGAGCCAACGCTCGCTCAACGCCTGGTAAGAGCCAAGAACAAGATTCGGTTTGCGGGAATTCCTTATGAAGTGCCTCCAGTTGAGGTGATAAGACAACGATTGGCGTCCGTACAGGCGGTTATATATTTGATCTTCAACGAAGGTTACTCGTCATCAACTGGCGAAGGTTTGGTCAGACACGATCTATGCGCCGAAGCAATTCGCCTGGGCCGAGTCCTTGTGAAGCTGTCGCCTGCGGAGCCAGAAAACGTCGGCTTGTTAGCACTAATGTTGCTCCAGGATTCGCGGCGTCACGCCCGGCTAAACGACGGTGGCGAACTCGTTATTCTGGAGGAACAAGATCGATCACTTTGGGACAAAAAAGAGATCCGAGAAGGATTAGAGCTGGTTGAAGAAGCATTAATACAGGGACAGGTTGGCCCATATCAATTGCAGGCAGCGATCGCAGCTGTGCATGCGGAAGCGGAATCAGCGGGCGAAACTGATTGGGCCCAAATTGTGGCACTTTATCGCGAGCTAATGAGAATGAATCCCTCGCCGATTATCGCGCTGAACCATGCCGCTGCGGTTGCTATGAGTGAGGGGCCGGAATCAGGTCTTTTGTTGATTGAAGCCGCGGGCGGTTCAGGAAAGCTTGACAGTTACCACCTTTTTCACGCCGCTCGTGGCGATTTGTTAAGACGACTCAAACGCTTTGATGCAGCGACAAAAGCCTACTCTCGAGCAATCGAATTGACGACTAATCGAGTAGAGCAAGAATACATGCGCAAGAGAATTGATGAGATGAATGGCTAGTTTTTGGCGGCACTTTATTGGTGTGAGTTCGTGTGATTTCGTGGATCGGTCTTAAAGTCAAACAAAGAGATGATCCACGAAATTACACGAATTTACACTAACAAAAATTTAATCGCGGAGTGTCTGAAAATTAGAAATGATAAATGACCAATGAAAAATGACCAATAAATTATTTCTTCTCAGCGATCTTCTCCTCTTCTTCCTCAACAACTCCTAACCTCATGGCATCAAACGCCGGCAAACGAGATACCCCTGGCATTGTCCTCTCTGGTCTAACAGAAAACCAGATAATCTGATTCAGCAATCCTGGGTCGGCCATATCGGCGTGCACAAGATCAAGCTCTTCTGTCTTTTTCATCCAATAAGCTGTTGCTGCATCACGCGGAACATTCATTAGGTTGTCGAGTGATACTTCCGGCAAAGTCGCCTTGTATGGCCGAAGGTCAGCTTGAGCCTGAAAAATATTCATTGGAACTGCTGAGCCATCGAGTTGATTCATGGGTGGTATACCGAGCAGCATTTCCATTGTCCTAATCAAACTAACCGTGTTGTGAAACTCGTGAATCAGCGCGCCAGGCCGATTGTAGGCACTGATAACCAAGCCTACGGATCTATGCGCATCGACGTGGTCTGGACCATCCTGCGCGTCGTCCTCCACCAACATGATTGCAGTATCTTTCCAGTAAGGACTATTGGAAACTGCTTCCACCATCAGGCCCACAGCATAATCGTTGTCAGCCACGAAAAATTGTGGAGTCGGCTTTCGCGCGGTAAGTCCTTCGGTGTGATCGTTGGATAACCGCACGATTGATAGATTAGGCAAGCGGTCATTCGTCCCTGCAGCGCGTTCAGCAGCCATAGCCCGAAACTCGTCTAACCAAACACCGATTCTGGAATTGCCTCTAAATCTCTGATCCGAATGAGCGTTCGTAATAATCGGGCTGATAGCGCCATTTGATTCTTTCGCCGCCTTATAGGAATCCATTGTCATTGAGTCGGGTGTGTCCAAATCGAAGTTTCGATACGACTCATTGAAATGTCCCTCGAGCGATTTCTTCGTCGGGAAGGCTGAAGCATTCCTGGTTAAATCAGGGTGAGATTTCGTGACATTATCCTTGATGGCCTTAATATCTGCTTCCGAAAGTGTCGCGATGAACTCTCCGTAGTTGCGATAAGTCAAGCCTGCCCTTGCCGCAGCATCCCAGAGATAAAGTGTTTGCGGTTCACCAACATCCCGTGAGCCGTGAAGATAAGGAATGTAACGGCGGATATAGTTCGTAATCTCCGATTCGCTCGCATTAGGACCAAACATAGAGGGCGAACCTCGAAGCGGTTCGTAATTCGGCAAACGATTGAATCCCTCATAATCGTAGGTCCTACCACGCTGGCTGTACTCCCAACGAAATGCTTTATCAATGTAGTCAGTCGAGAAGGCTGCGGTTGACCAATTGTGACCATCGGGGCTCGCTTCAGAATTAACGAAAAACCGATCAAACAACCCAAAGCGCAAAGCCAGTGCTCGATGATTTGGAGTGATGTTTTGCCTCTTACCATCCGGACGCGCTGCAGTCACACCTGCGCCGAAAATCGCTAAAGAGGGATCTCCATCAGCTTTCGTTCCATCACCTGATTTTTCCAAATCACCAAACACTTGATCGTAAGTACGATTTTCTTTGATTACATAAATGACATGCTTGATCGGTGACCGTCCTGCAAACAGACTCGATCGTGTTTGACCGAGGAGCCCGATGTTACGCATGACTTGTTGTGTAAAGCGCGCTAGCTCTGGATCGTCAGGAGTGACAATCGCACTGATGTTGCCGACAACCAGCGAAGCGCTGTACTGACCACCTTGCCCTCCACCACGTCCACTTCCCGTCGGGAAACGATCGTTCGGTATGTTTGGAACACGGCCTGAATTGTTTACAACTAATGAAGAATTCTCGAGACCAGTTCCCTTTCCATTACCAACCAAAATCAGATTGCCGGCTAGTGTTAATGCTGAAGGATATTGACCGGTAGGAATAAATCCTCGCACCTTGCTGCGTTCCTTATCGCCATCTTTGTCTTCCCACTCGTCTCCGTCACTCATAGAGCCACGAGCCCCAACGGCACCTGCTGATTTCGGCGTCAACTCAACTACGGCTACAGAGTTGCTATGAGAGTTTGCGACATAAAGCGCCGACCCTCTCAAAGCTAATCCTTCTGGAGAATTCCCGATCGGAACCGTTTCTGAGAGACGTACACTAACTCGTTCGATCTCCTTATCTGTTTGTGTGTCGACGACCGATACTGAATCGTCATTAGAATTAGCGACAAAGAGCCTTGTCATATCCGCACTTAGCAACATTTTTGTGGGATGACGACCAACAGTTATGTATGACACTTTGTCCGGCGTGGCGGGGTTGTAAACTGCGACGGAGGAATCATTCCAACAGGAAACATAAACTTTCCTCACTTTGCTATTAGCAGGTTGACCGGCACGTGGGTTTTCCGACACAGCAACAACGCCATATGGATAGACCATATGCTCAGGATTTTCGGAACGACGAAGCCCAACTCGAGTCAACCTTCGCTCACCACGAAGGTCATCGATGATTCCCAAACTGTCGCCAAGGTTGTTGGCAATAAACAAACTATTCCCGTCAGGACTCAATGCGATTCCTGTCGGATAAGCGGGAGCATGGTTGGAGTTGTAGCGTGGGCTATTTGCAGCATCCGCAAACCCGGTGACGTCAATGAAGGGCGCATCAACCTTTGTTTCAGGTCCGGATGAGGTTGGCGTGATCGGTGTCTTGGTGTCGGGTTTGAAGCGAAATAACCAAATCTTGTTTTCAAAACCTCCAGAGACATACAGAGGATAGCCTGTGGAATCGCTTTCCAAACCGAAAGCTACCCCAACGTGAACACTCTGGGGCGACGGGAAATAAACGTTCTGTATTACAGCTGGTCCGCCCGCAGCTTTTAGGTCAATCACACTCAATGACTGTTGACCCCGATTTCCCGAGCCCGAAAACTGAACTCCATAGCCGCTGTTTACCGCGATCACATAACGTCCTTCTCCGTCAGGTCCGAGTTTGTCGGGACTTCTGACGAAGTCGACCGTAAGTGGGGCAACCGCTACTTGTCTTGTGGTCAGATCGGGAACAAGCGTTCCTGCCGGGGTGATTGGTCTGCCTTGGCTAGCGGGTTCGTCAGGTCCCAGCTTTCGGGCCGATGAAAATACGCCGCCAAATACGGCAACAATGCAGAGAATTATTAAGAGAAGCGCAAACCTGGGGTGTTTGAGTTTCATAGGTCGCAGAGTTTATCGAACATTTTCAGAAACGAACAATTCAAATGTTAGTAAATTGATCTTAACGGCGCGTTATTAGTTTTGGAGAAAACTGCTCGATATGTTTTAGCTTGTCGTCGTAAAAATCCTTGCCCCACAGCGTGAAACACTGTAATCCTCACACGACGGCAAGCTCAAACATATTGAGAATTGGCGTAAAGGCCAAGACACCATAGGCTGTGTGAAAAGTCTGAATGTAGACTTAACCACCAAGACACGAAGACTAAAAGTCACAAACTGCCCTTTAAGAGTTAAATTTGTGCCTTAGTGTCTTTGGGTCTTTGTGGTTAGGTTTCTTTTCCGTTCCCAGTTTGCACACAGTCTCTAAAGCCTGTGGTGTCTATGAGATTTGAGGCGCTACTTGTAGCGATGAAGTTGAGACACCACACGCTAAAGCCTGGTGGTGTCCAATTG
>JBKPQV010000441.1:0-6597 GCA_046734235.1 Acidobacteriota bacterium | reverse complement strand
GCCGCGCAGTGAAGACGAGCGGTTGGTCAAACTCATAACCGCTGTCGCTGCGCAGTTAGACCTTGCGATTGAACGGAAGCGTGCTGAAGAACAACTGCGTAACACCCAAACAGAATTAGCTCACATGGCCAGGGTTACGACCATGGGGGAACTGGCAGCGTCTATTGCGCACGAAGTCAACCAACCACTTGGGGCTATCGTTGGAAATGCTGACATTTGTCTTCGTTGGCTCGACGACGGAAAACCGGATCTAAGCCAGCTGCGAGAGGCGATTGAAGATATTGCCAACGATGGTCATCGGGCGAGTCAGGTGATCTCGCGCATTCGTTCACTCGTCAAGAAACATGAGCCGGAGAAGACACTGATCGATGTCAACGAAGTTGCGCGTGAGGTATTGGATGTAATTAATCATCAGGCGCAACGTAGCCAGGTAACCCTCACCTCGGATTTCACGCAAGATCTTCCTGCAGTCTCTGCTGATCGTGTTCAGTTACAGCAGGTCCTTCTTAATCTCGTAATGAACGGGATTGAGGCGATGAAAGAGAACAAAGGAAGAAAACCGACACTTACGATCAAGACTCTGCGAAATCAGGACGGCATCCTGACTACTGTCACCGATTGTGGAATGGGAATTGACGCAAGCAAAGCTGAGCAAATTTTCAAACCATTCCACACCACCAAAGCTGCCGGTATGGGAATGGGGTTGGCTATCAGCCGATCAATCATAGAGGCACACGGTGGAAAGCTTTGGGCGGAGCCGAATCGAGACTTTGGGGCCACCTTCAAATTCCAATTACCAGCGGCTAAGGTTGAACATTAATGGAGCAACCCCCCGTCGTAATAGTCGTAGATGATGATGCTTCTTTCCGCACATTCCTGGTGCGGTTAGTTGGAAGCATTGGCCTGAAAGCAATTGCCTACGCCTCGGCTGAGGAGTTTCTTGCGGCATCGCAGCCAGATGCTCCGACATGTCTTGTCCTGGATGTCCAGATGCCAGGTTTGAGTGGTTTAGACCTGCAGCGAGAACTAGCAAGCGGCGGGCGGCGTGCCCTGCCGATTGTGTTTATGACCGGCCATGGCGACATCCCAATGACCGTCGAGGCCATGAAAGCCGGAGCGGTCGGGTTTTTAGCGAAGCCTTGCCGAAACCAGGATTTGATTGATGCGGTCAAAGAGGGGCTTAACCGCGATCGCGAAGCCCGCAAGAAGTTCTCAGAGGTTACTGAGCTGCGAAAACGTTATGAATCTCTGACGGCTCGTGAACGGGAAGTTTTTGCTCTCGTTACCAGCGGATCGCTCAATAAACAGATCGCTCAACAATTGGGAACAAGCGAACGCACAATCAAAGCCCATCGAGCCCAAGTTGTGTTGAAGATGCATGCAGATTCCGTCGCCGATCTTGTCCGCATGGCTGACCGACTGGGAGTTGGGTCAGGTTAGTGTCTTTGGCAAGGATCAAAATGATATTGATCTTTAGTGCAATACGATTGACCACACGTACAATATTTTTTTCAGTTTTCGAGTGGTAATCTGACCGCGTTTGTTGCGGGGGGCAGCGAACAGCGTGGGCCGGTAGTGCCTGGAGGGGGCGCACTACCGGCCGTCGAGATTACCAGTGCCAGATTCAATCAGAATAATCTCAGTCGTTGATGACGACCACTCGATGTCAAGAATGCTCAGTCGCGTCCTTACATCGGAAGGTTTTGCAGTAATTTCTTTTGCCTCTGCTGAGGAATTCCTTGAATCCAAGCGGGCCCAGGACTCGGATTGCCTCATTTTGGACATGAACTTGCCTGGTATGAGCGGCAGTGCTCTTCATCAGCAACTACTAAAGAAGAATATCGACATTCCCATCGTTTTTATCTCCGCGGACGCCGATGAATCGACCCAGCGCCGGGCGTTAGATGACGGCGCCGTTGGCTTTCTCAGCAAACCGTTTAGTTTAGAGTCGCTACTGTCCCTCGTCCGCTCCGTCGCACTCCTCACAATCGCTTAATTTCCCTGCAATCACTACCTGCACCAAGGTACAAGGCGTAGGAACCAACGTACAATTTTCAAGCGCCAGGTAGGCTGGTACTCTCCTTCCCATCAGCAGCTCATTAATAATTCAGAAGGAGATTGAGACCATGTCGACGCAGAAAAGACTTTCCCAGTTAACAATCGCAGCCGCCACTCTATTAGTTGCATCGATTTCTTGTTTCGCACAATCCGAGACCGCCAAACCTCAATCTGATTCAGAAAATACAGTCGCGGTCGCGCTCAATCGTGACATTCGCGCTACCGAAAAAGTTTCTGCTTACAGCTCAGTTAGTAATAGCGAAGTAAGCGTAGAGACAAATGAGGTTGCCACCGGTTTTTCACCGGCCAAGTTCAGGCAGGCGGCAAAGCAATCTGTTGCTAATTCGAATACCCGGTTCCAGGTTGGTTTTGAAGGACCAAGGGTGGATGAGTTCTCCGCGACAGCGAAAACGAAAAGCATCGAGTTCATTCCTTCGCGCGGTCCAAAGTTTCCAGACAAGCAGTAATTAGCTAACTCCCTGGTGAACTCGAGTCTACCGTTCTTACTGAGTGATGGAGGTCGAAATGCAAAGCGTAGCAGTGTTAGATCAGCGAATGATTAAAGATCATCAGGAACGCCGTCGCGCTCTGAACAATGCAACACAGCGTTTGGTGCAAAGATTATTTGGCTGCTGGCAACATGAACTGAGTCGGCCGTTTACAAACAAGGGCCGGACCTATCGAGTTTGTATGAAGTGTGGTCTCTCGAGGGATTTCAATCTGACTACCTGGAAAACTCAGGGAGCGTCGTACGTAATGCCCGTTCATTGAGGAAAACTATTTTGAAGAGCTGCTGAAAAAAGTGATAACGCTATAAGTAAGGAGGAAAGAACTAGAGAAACACAATTGGCCGCAAAGCGAAAAAGGAAAACGCAGATCAGAGCAGATACGGTCTCTTCTGATCTGCGTTTTCTTTTACTTCTTAAAGGTAATTTTTACTAACGGAATTACCTTTGGATCATCCTGTTGTTCGCGCTCGAAACTCAGCAAATCGTAATAAGCGCATCGCTTGGTGGTAGGAAACTCGCGACATACTGCGGGCCTGGCGTGATAGATGGTGCAGCCTCTCGTTTCCGTATTAATAAACTGGCAGGTTTCCTCAAACAACGTGTCTTTTTTTCGACGTAAGACCCGTTCTTTGCCATACATCTTGGTATAGCGCGTAGTCGCAACTTCTTCAGTTACGCCAAAATATTTTGCCAGCCTGCGAATGTCTCGCGGAGTCACCTGAACACGTTCGTAAACTGAACAACAGTAGGCGGGACAATCTACACAGTCGTAATACGACTTCTTTTTTCCGTTCGAGGAAATATCTCCCATGGTCGCTTATTAGTCTCCAGTCAAACTATCGGCGTTTGGATTTGCTGTACTCATCTTGCAACAACTGCATGAATGCTTCGCGTTGTTCATACAATCGTTTGGGTGTGCGCGGCTCGTGTCTTGTTAGAGCATAAGCTGTAATCAACGGAAGCGCCACAGTTGAATCAACGTAACAGACGACAGCGTCGGGGAGTCGATCCGGATCTACCTTGCCCCATGACACAGCTTCACCTGGTGTGGCGCCCGACAAACCCCCAGTATCAGGTCTTGCGTCGGTCACTTGCAGGAAGTAATCATGCCCGCGTTCATCAATTCCCAACACTTCCTGAATCTGGGGCTCAGTTTGCAATAGAAAATTCTTTGGCGAACCGCCCCCCAGGATGAAAACCGCAGAACGACCGGGATGGTTCTTCTTCTTCTTTTTACCCGTGCTGGTATTTCCTCGCTTTGCTGCGAGAACTATCGATGCAGTCTCGTTCACGTCGAGCGAGGGATCAAAAGCGAGTTTGTTTCCTTGCAAAGCTTTGGCGGCAACATTCATCCCGATGGAAGAATCACCCGGAGAGGACGTGTAGATCGGGACCGCGTATTCGTAAGCAACTGCTAACAGCGATTTATCTTTGATTCCGAGTTTTTCCTCGCGTTCGTGCACGTACCGTCCGCACAGGTAGTGAAACTCTGCCGTTGACATGGGCCGTTGAAATTCAGGTCCTTCGATGATCTTTCGGAAAAAGGCGTCTGTATCAAGTAAGACCGAATAGTCGAAAAAGATGTCGTAGATCCTGACAACTTCTTCATCGCGGAGGACGATGTCGGACGTCGTCGCGTTGCCGAGGTGCATCGAGAGGCCGATGCCAAAATGAGTATCGTGGTAGAGATTGGCGCCTGTAGAAATAATCCAGTCAATGAATCCGGCCTTAATCAGCGGGATTAACGCCGATATTCCCAGCCCTGCCGGAGTCAACGCGCCTGTGAGAGACAACCCAACCGTAACGTCAGGTTCCAACATCTTTTTGGTGTAGAGCTGGCAGGCTTCGCGCAAACGAGCTGCGTTATAAGCAAGAAAGGATTCATCGATTAAGTCCGCGGCGGTTATGGATTTCGCAATTGGTGCCGGATCAATACGCCGACCTTTTAGAAACTTACTCTTATGTTTTGCCATCAACTTATCTCGCGCTTTTGTTTCTCCAAACAGTCTCTACACAAACAATCGGAGTACTGGGTTTTTAGTTTTGCCCGTATCTCATCATTGAGCTCAATCTCCGAACACCAACAACCCTTCAAAGACACTCCACAAACAAAATCATTTCCACAGGCGGCGCACTTCAGATCCCTGCCACCAACCACGATTGTTTTTAGCGTCTTTAGTACCTTGCTCATTATCAGTTGCTCGCGCTCGCTTCTGTTGCATTCTCTTCCGGGGCTTTGCAGACTCGCAATCTCCCAATACGACGTTCATCAGCCTCGAGCACCTCGACGCCCAAACCTCGAAAGGCAAATTTCTCACCGACAGGCGGGACCTTTCCTGATTCGTTGATTACTAACCCGGCAATAGTTGTAAAGTCGTCCGCCTCGATTTCCATGTCGAAGAGCCGTTCGATTTTGCCTATCTCCGTCGAACCCAAAACGTCATAGCTGCCCTCGCCGGCTTCAACAATCTCTTCGAGCTCTTCACCGGCAATATCTTCGTCTTCGATCTCGCCAACAATTTCTTCGAGAATGTCCTCTACGGTTAATAGGCCGCAGACGCCGCCATACTCATCAATCACCATTGCGAGTTGGACGTGAGCTTTTTGCATCTCTTTCAATAACTCATCCACTGGCTTAGTCTCAGGCACAAAGTAAACCTCGCGAACTAGTGAATGTATGCTTTCACTTTCGGTTCCTTCTGACCAGCATTGCAACAGATCTCGTACGTAGATGATCCCTTCGACGTTGTCCATGTGCTCACGATAAACCGGAAGTCGGGAATACTTGGATTCCAACATAATCTCCCGCGCTTCATGCACAGTAGCAGTCGCGGGGACAGCAACGATGTCGGGCCTCGGAGTCATAACTTCGCTGACCATGGTGTCGCCAAACTCGATAATCGAATGAATTAGTTCGCCTTCCTCTTCCTCGAGGATGCCTTCCGCAGCGCCAACGTCGATGAGTGCCTGAAGATCGTCGCTGTCGTCAGTTTCCTCGCTCTCGTCACCGACTTCAGTAACGAAGTCCTTTCGGCGCGACCGGTCAAACAGTTTTTGAAACGGGTCAGCGATAAACGTCATGATAGGGAAGAAAGGACGCACGACCGGCATAAGAAATAATAGCGTGGCTTCCGGGTTATGAGTGGAAATGAAGAGTGGAATCAGCTGTCTGAAAACACCGGCAAGTATTAGTCCAGCTAGCAGCCCCACTAATACCCAGCGCGGATCGGGAAACAGATTTAGTGAGATCGAAGTTACGAGTACGGCAACAACAACCAGGAGAATCTGGATCATTGCCGAGAGAGCAAAACTAAAACGTGGGCGATTTTGAAAAGCTTTGCGCAGGAAGACGCGATTCCGGCGTTCGGGCTTATCACCGTTTTCGCCGATCAGACGACGAAGCCCGACGTCGCTTAGCTGGGCAAAGGCCATATCGACCGTTGCCAGCAAAGAAAGCACTATGAGTAGGAGGAGAGCGAGTCCTATTTCAACTTCCATCGATAGGTTGAATACTAAAGGAAAGGTACGGGACTATTCAATTGCTGATTGCTGATTGTTGATTGCTGATTGTGAACCGATAGTTGATGGGACCGATGAAATATGAAAAATCAGCAATCAGCAATCAAAAATCAGCAATCCCTAGATTCTCAGCTTCTTTCTTAACTTCAACTCCAATCTGTTCATTTCGCCATTGTCGGTCTCGTGATCATACCCGCACAAGTGGAGCAATCCGTGCAGGATCAGTTGGCTAATTTCACCATTGAGCGTCAGGTTGTTTTCCTTGGCTTGCCTGGCGGCAGTGTCTACTGAAATGGCAATGTCCCCAAGGTTGTCCGACTCATCGCTTGGGAATGAAAGGACGTCTGTTGACTTGTCGACGCCGCGAAAATGTTTATTGAGTGCGCGGATATTGCGATCTGAAACAAACGCAATTGTGACAGCGACTGTCGGCTGGTCCACTGCCAGGAGCATCGATTTCGTGCGACTAACCCACGGCTTGGTCGAGATTTTTCTGCCGCGCTGGCGATTG
>JBKPQV010000440.1:0-4859 GCA_046734235.1 Acidobacteriota bacterium | reverse complement strand
GGATGCACTTCTCGTCCTCCCAGTCATGAATGATATGTTTCATGATGTAGACGTTGGCGGGCGGTACCGAGTCGAACATGTCTCCACCGACATACTCCAATCGATTGGCAACGGCACGGTCCTTCAGAGGAAAGCGCTGCTGGGCGATAGGAATGAGGTCGGGAACGTCCATCACGGCAGCTTGCAACGTGGGGTATTTCTCCAGCAGGGCAATCGCCAAGTGGCCGAAGCCACCACCGATGTCAGCAACCTTCCCAACGCCTTTGAAGTCGCAGTTCTCCAGCACGCCGCGCAGTGAGTTCAGGCTGTTGGACTTCATGGCTTCCCCGAAGTCTTCCAACTCCTTCGGATTCGCAAAGAGGTAGTCCCACCATTCCATGCCGAATACTTTCCGGGCCTGAGGCTTCCCGGTCTTGACAGCTTCCAGGAGTTCCGCCCAGCATCTATACCAAGGCCCGCCCATAGCTTCTACCAGTTTCTTCACGGATGCGGGCGAATCCGACGTCAGCACCTCGGATAGTTGCGTCGGGCCAAACTTTCCCGTCGCGTCCTCTGTGAAAACGCCCACGCTCGCGCACGCGCGGAGGAGGCGTTCCAAGGCATTCGGCGCGGCATGAATACCGCCAGCGTTGACCATGTCGGCGGCATGCATCGAACCGTGTTGCTTGACGAGGTCTGGAATTCCTAGCCTGGTCACCTCCGAGATGACCTTCGTGACCCATGCTCCCATTGCCATTTGCATGATCACTGCCTGCGGGGGCAGCGACTGCTCGACAGCTGTTTTAGACTCCATCTCGTTTCTCCTGGTATGTAGGTAAGATTTTACAGCCCCGGGGAATCTCATTCGCGCTCGGGAATTTTTTGGTGACGCCCATGATCAGTGGCTCGCTTTTTTGAGAGGCGCAACCGTTAACCATTACGTCACGCCTCCATCCACGGGATGCAGCACGACAGATTACCTTAATCATGGTTGCTGTTGATAATCGTTTCCCGTTGACAGTCTGACGAAGATGGGTAGAGGAGGCGTGATCGTGAGCATTATGCATACCAAATAACTCCTTGGGAGCAGTCCTATCGTTCATTAATGGACCGCAGGAAATGGCTGGAGACCATCGCGCAATTGTCTGCCTTGTCTGCGTGCCGCCCCGCCGCGATTTGAAAGTGAATTGCGTCGTAAATTCGGGCGACAACTACTTCCGCATGCACATCTGAGAAGCGATTGAAGTCACCCATGATTCAAAAATGGGATGAGCTTCTCTTCAACCGACACGTTTCACCAATTCGTCAAATCGCGAGTCGCCGCGGAGAACATCGAGAGCGGGCTCGAATCGTATATACACCATGCCCCATTCCCGTCGTTCAGTTAGGCCGTAGCTGCTTGTGGCTTGAGAGACGGAGCGACCGAGGCTGCTGGAAGAGATCTGAGCGTTTAGGTTGTTAAGTCAAATTGCTACTCGTTGCGTAGCGCAATCAATGGATTCACTTTCATTGCGCGGCGTGCTGGAATGTAACAAGCAACCAACGCAACAGCGAGCAATAAAATCGATACAGTTACGAAGGTCACGGCGTCAACGGGAGTTACTCCGAAAAGCAAAGAACTCATCAACCGCGTTAACGCGAACGCACCAGCGAGTCCGATTACCACACCGATTAGTGCAAGCGTCATCCCGTTGCCTAATACGAGCCTCAGTACGTCTTTCATCTGCGCGCCCAAAGCAATACGCAGGCCAAATTCATGCGTGCGTTGAGTAACCGCGTATGACATCACGCCGTAGATTCCGATTGCTGCCAGAATAAGGCCGATCGCTGCGAATAAGCTAAGCAACGACACGTTGAAACGTTCTTGGGCTATAGATCGCGACAACACCTCCTCCATCGGACGCAGGTTTCTGACAGGTAGCGCCGTATCGAGGCGCTTCACTTCCTGCCGTGCTGCCGCAGCGAGTTGCATCGGATCGCCGATAGTGCGGATGACAAAGTTCGCAGCCACGAACTGCTTCAACCGCGCGTTGAGCGCATCTGGAACCTGTTCGAAAGGAACAAAGACCATGGGCGGAGCCGGCGTACTCAGACTGGTTTGCTTGGTATCGCTCACCACTCCGACGACGCTTCGCATAGCTGGGTCGCCGTAACTGCAGCCGACGCAAAACTGCTGTCCGAGGGGATTGGCACTGTGAAAGTTCTGCCGTGCGAAAGCTTCATTGATTATGACCACAGCTGGGGATCCGACGGTGTCGCTCGCGGAGAAAGTTCTACCCTGGCGCAGCGCTACTTTCATGACGCTGAAGTAATCGGGCGAAATCATTCGGTATTGAACTGAGGCCTTTGGTTCCGCGTCCCCGGGGAAGGCATAAGGTAGATTGAATTGCCCCATGAGGGGCAAACTGCTCGTCACAGCGGCGGCCTCCACTCCGGGAACGCTCGCGAATTGTTCCAGCGCGCGGCGATAGAAGTCGGCGACCTTCGCTGTCGTGTCGTATTGAGGGCCACTCAGGGCAACTTGAAAGGTCAAGACATGTTGTGAATCAAAGCCTGGCCCAACCCCCCGCAGATTGGCGAAGGTGCGGACGAGCAATGCGGCACCAACCAGCAAGATCAGCGTCACTGCCACCTCGGTCACGACCAGTGTGTTTCGCAAGCGACTATGTACGGCGCTAACACTTGATCTGCCGGACCCCTGCTTGAGCGCGTGAGAAACGTCCACCAGCCGCGCCTGGAGCAAAGGGGCTAGACCAAAAACGACGCCAGTCAGAATAGCTATAGACAGGGTGAAGAACAGGACCCGCCAGTCAAAAGTGAGCTCGTTGAGGCGTGGAACCATGCCAGAAGGAATCAGCGCGCTCAGTGAGTGTAATGCCCATAGCGCGAGTAATAGCCCGGCAGCGCCGCCGCTAAGAGCCAAAACCATCCCTTCAGCCAGTAGCTGACGCACTACTCTTCCCCATCCTGCGCCGAGGGCCAAGCGGATAGCCATCTCCTTCTGCCTCGCCGCCGCTCTGGTAAGTTGGAGGTTTGCGACATTGGCGCACGCTATCAGGAGTAGGAAAGCGACCGCACCAAGCAAGATCAAGAGCGATAGGCGGATCGACTGCACCAGGCTCTCCTGGGTGCTCACCAAGTTGATGCTCTCATCCTCGGACATCATCTGCGGGAAGCTCGTCCGGAACTTCTCGCCCACGAGACGCATTTCGGCCAAAGCTTGGGCTTTGGTTACATCGCGCTTGAGCCTGCCAATCACAGTAAGGTTATGTCCACCCTCTCGGCTGGCGGGGTTCAAACGTAACGGCAAAAACAGATCTGTGGGCGAAATGTAATGAAAGCTCGGTGGCAAAATGCCAACCACCACATGATTCACACCGTTGAGCGTCACCGTCTTGCCAACCATTGTCTCATCCGCGCCGTAGCTACGCCGCCATAAACCGTCGGTAAGTATCACGACGCGCTCACCATTCGGGCTATCTTCCTCTTTAGTAAAGATCCGACCGATGGCGGGAAGGACACCCAAGACGTTAAAGAACTCTGAAGAGACTCGAAGCCCTTCTACGTATTCGGGCTCGCTGCCTCCGGAGACGTTGACACCGGAACCAAAGCCCTGCGTTGCCGCCATCGCCTGAAAGCTTTGAGTATTATCGCTCCAGAATACGAACTTAGGTTCACTCGCTGGATAGACTTCATTGCCGCCGTACGAACGGCCGATTTTCATCAGGAGTTCCGGTTCCGGATAGGGCAAGGGTCGCAACAGCACAGCACTCACGACGCTAAAGATCGCCGTGTTCGCGCCAATACCGAGCGCGAGTGTGATTATGGATACGGCCGTAAAGGTGGGGTGTTCCCGTAGGATACGCAGAGCGTAACGAAGGTCCTGCGACAATTCCTCGATCACTCTGACACCACGTGCGTCGCGGCATTCCTCCTTTGACTGTTCGAAGCCACCAAAAGAGCGCAAAGCTGCCAGGCGCGCATCTTCGGCACTCATTCCGCTCTGAAGATTCTGAGCTGTGTCCCTTTCGAGGTGAAAACGCAACTCGGCATCGAGTTCCCGCTCCAGTTCTTCACGGCGAAATAGCGCCCTCCAACGCTTTTTGATCCGTTCAAGGATCACAGGATCCTCCTTAGGCATCTCGCAGAATGAGAGCGACCGCGCCGGCGTTGGATGAGGTCCCAGCCATTGAAGCTGTTCGAGCACAGCAACCGAAGCACCAAAAGCTCAAGTGTACCTTGCAACAGATCAGCTTTCTGTTTCTTCATACTTCCCCTATAGACGCCCAATAGGAGAGCACTCTACAAGACGCTCCTATCGGGTGTCAATAGGACGACCGCTTAGGGCAGCACCGAGATCACGACGTGATCCAGTCAAGGATTGCAAGCGCCCAAGGTGGCGCGTTTGAGTCGACACCAGATGCCGCGATCACTGCGAATCTTCTTATGATCCGAATCTGTTTTTTAGCGCGCCTGCTGGTGAAAGTCTGAGGAACGTGTAGCAAAGGCGTGATCGTTTGCATTATGCATTCTTTGGTGTCTATTTCGTGAATTTCATAGACACCAGGAAGACAATGCGATTTGCAGTTGTGTAATAAAGGATTAAGGAGGAAAGTGGTGCCGAAGGGGGGACTCGATTTCAGCTCGCAACCTAAGTTCTTGTCGTTGAATGAATTACGTGTAACCGCCTTCGCAAAAAGAATTTAGATTTCGTCGCTTAAATACTCAGGATTCTCTTTAGTCTCACTAGTGCTCCCCATTATAGACACCAAACAGACACCAATACTGTTGGCGAAACTCTTGGTGAGTCTCGAGCGCTCTCGTCCGCGTCATAAAAGTTTCTTAGTTATCACTTGGGGATAAAACAAGATCGCCCGGCT
>JBKPQV010000439.1:0-5187 GCA_046734235.1 Acidobacteriota bacterium | reverse complement strand
GATGCAGTCGGTACCACGTCGCGGTAGCGATGTCCTTACATTTCTAGTACTTGGATCAGGTGAGGACCCACCGCTACCGCGACGTGGTACCGACTTCATCCAACCGACGCTAATGACCATATGGGAAAACCAAGACACTCTAACGTCGGCGATCTCGCTCTATACCCAGCGAAATCATTCGAACCTTAACGCGATTAGCGGATCAATCTTCGTAGCGCGGCGCACCGGCAAATAGGAAGCCAACAAAGCTACCAGCACGATCAGAAAGGCTACAGCGACCATGGTCAAAGGATCCGTTGGGCTTACGCCAAATAGCAGACTCTTCATAAGGCGAGTCAAAGCCAAGGATGAAACTACTCCAATGATCACCCCGAACAACGCCAATACCAGGCACTGCTTCAGCACGAGCATTCGCACGTCACGGACCTGAGCTCCAAGCGCCATTCGTACACCGATTTCTTGCGTTCGCTTCGACACCATGTAGGTCATTACTCCGTAAATTCCAACAGCCGATAGTAATAATCCGATCGCCGCAAACAACGCGAGCAGCGATAGCTCAAAAAAGTTTGGAGCAACAGACCGATCAACCAACTGGTCCATCGAACGCACATTTCTCACAAGCACGTTAGGATCGATTTGACTCAACTCGGCGCGGATCGTATTGCTGAGAGTTAGCGGATTTCCGCTCGTGCGAAGGACAACACTAAATGCTCGGCGGGTATTTTTTGAAGCGTCAGGCGTCTGTGAATAAGGTATGAAAACAATTGGTGGTGCGGTTTCGTGCAGACTTCGTTGCTTCGTATCATTGACAACACCGACGACGCGACGTTGGGCCGGGTCACCATACTTTTCGCAAGCAACACAAAGCAATTGATCCAATGCTTCGTTGGATTGATAGTTTCGCCGGACAAAAGCTTCGTTAAGAATGATGACCGGCTCAGCTTGAGCGATGTCCCCATCGTTAAAGCTCCTCCCTTTGCGCAGATTCATTTTCATCACCTGAAAGTAATCAGCGGAGATTGAACGAACTTCAACCGAACCTGTGAAATCGCTGTGACTGGCCAGGCGGTAAGGCAGGTTGAACCACCGGTCCAGTGGTAACTTGTTCGTGATGGCGGCGCCTTCCACCCCCGGCAGATGCTTTAGCCTCTCCAACACCACGGTATGGAAGTCATTTAAAGTTCCGCCGACGGCTTTGCCTCCAGGTTGAGCTACTTCGAACGTTAATAGATTGCGTGAGTCGAATCCCTGTTCAACACCGCGTAGATTCGCGAAGGTGCGTAGTAACAAGCCTGCTCCAACTGCCAACGCCAACGCCAGTGCGATTTCACTCGCAACGAGTGCTTTACCCAGCCAAAGCGCTGTGCGTCCTCCGGTCAGCTTACTCGGCGTGGCCTTGAGTGCCGTGTTTACGTCGACTCGCAAAACTTGTAGCGCTGGCGCAAGACCGAAAAAGATTCCTGAAACTGCGGTAGCAAGAAAACATAATCCCAATACACGCCAGTCCAGACTAATTTCGTTAGCGCGCGGAATCATTCCTTCAGGAAGCAAACGTTTCAGCGTGCTCAACCCCCAAATCGCTAATGCAAGACCTGCTAAACCTCCAGGCAAAGCCAGCACAATACCTTCGGTAGCGAGTTGGCGGATCAGTCGAAAACTATTACCGCCAATCGCGATTCGAATTGCCATCTCTTTCTGTCGCGCTACGGCTCGGGTCAATTGCAAATTGGCGACGTTCGCGCATGCAATCAACAACACAAAGGCGACGGCTCCAAACAAAATCCAAAGCAGTTGGCGGACGCTACTGGTCATATTCAATCGCCAGCTCTGCGCTCCAAAGGATTCGTCTTTGAACACCTGCTTTGGGTATGTGTCCCGAAACTTTTCAAAGGCGGAAGGCAATTCTGCATTCGCTCGACTCAAAGTTTCTTCTGGTCTTAAACGACCGATGACCGTCCAGTTATGTCCTTCGTTAGGATGGCCAGGGTTCGCACGCATAGGCATAAGCACATCATTCGTGCCGAAGTATTCGAAACCCGAAGGCATTATCCCAATCACCGTAAATGTGTTCCCTGTAAGGTTGATCGTCTTCCCGATGATCGCGGGATCAGACCCGAAGCGGCGACGCCACAAGCCGTCTCCAAGGATTACCACTCGTTCACCAGAAGGACTGTCTTCCGCTGCTGTGAAAGCGCGCCCAGCCGCTGGAGAAACGCCAATCACCCGAAAGAAATCCGAGGAGACAATCAAGCCCGTGATGTACTCATTTGAGTTCGCATCTGAGAGGTAATTGTTCGCTCCCAGGCCTTGAGTTGCCGTGATGGAGTCGAACGATCGAAGGGTGTCCCGCAAAAAGAGAAACTTTGCTTCGCTAAGCGAGGACACCTCCGACGAGCCGGGAAAGACTCGGCCAATTTCCATCAATCTCTCGGAGGCCGGATATGGTAAGGGACGCAGGAGAACCGCATTCAGAACCGTAAAGATCGCTGTGTTTGCCCCGATACCGATTGCAAGGGTCAACGTTGCAACCAGAGTAAGGCTCGGTCGTTTCAGTAACACTCGTATTCCGTACTTTACGTCTTGTCTCAGGTTAGCAAACATAAGTTTTCCGCCTCCTGTTTGCACATTGATTGGGTCGCTGCAGACCGGTCGCTCAACTTGACGGAGTTCACGGCGTAACTGATCGTTCTCATTCAACTCCGTGAGTGCCGTGCGTGAAGCTTCAGTTTCGGACAGGCCGGTTGCCAACAATTCTTCGTAGCGATCCTGAAGATGTTGAGACAACTCTTCAATGATCTCAGCCTCACGCGATGGTGGGAGTTGCAGGTCATCCAGCCATTCACTAATCTGGCTCTTCCACATAAGGACGACACCTTGAATTAAGCAGGATTGATTCGAGCGACTCGATCGAGTGCAGCGAAGAAGTCTTTCCACGTGCGGCGCTGCTCAGCGAGGATCTTGTGCCCCTGGGCCGTTAACTTATAAAAACGGCGGCGCCGTTGTCCGGGCTTTTCTACCCAGCGTCCGTTTATCAGGCCCCGCTTTTCTAGCCGGTAAAGCAGCGGGTAGAGCGATGCGACGTGAAATTGAAGGACGCCGTCGGAGCGGTCCTCGATCAGTTTGGCGATCTCATAACCATGACGCGGCCGATCTTCGACGAGCGCCAGAATCAGCATCTCAGTGCTGCCCCG
The DNA here is from genome assembly GCA_046734235.1 of Acidobacteriota bacterium. Classification (GTDB taxonomy): domain Bacteria; phylum Acidobacteriota; class Blastocatellia; order Pyrinomonadales; family Pyrinomonadaceae; genus PSRF01. The sequence goes on along the minus strand of JBKPQV010000439.1, from coordinate 1,996 downwards.
TTTCACTTCATGATCAAGCATAAGAAAATATGAAGGACATGTAGTGTCGCCATATATATCATTGCCCTAGATCTTGAGTCAAGCACTGCTTCCACAAGTCGACGTGGTCCCACGCGTATTACGGAAATTTTGAAATTACACTTGAGATCCCTCCGTGCCTCTGCATTAAATGATGCGTCGAAAACTGTTCGTGTAGTTTCGTGTGATTTCGTGGATCGCCTGTTATATGGTTTAAGACCGATCCACGAAATAACACGAACTCACACTAATCAGATCGCAACCGCAAACTAAAGTCTTACTAACCTCTCTGTGCCTCTGCGTTCTCTGCGTCTCTGCTTTATTCGATCTCCAGGATCTTAAACGATTCTTAACGCAGAGACGCAGAGAACGCAGAGGCGCAGAGGGGAGTTACAGTTACTTTATCGGTTCCATTTCGGACGTTGACGCGAAGCGGACGCAAATATTTAACATTCCGAGTGGTAACAAAAGAGACGCAGCAGATGACCAGATGGCGTTGGAACGATGTCTACACTTGCGAGATAATTCGGATAAAATGAGGACTTCATTCCGCTTGGAAGTGTTACCGTGTTGAGATACATTGTTGAGGTCAATTAAGCACAATAGATACGACTAGAAAGGTGGCAGACATGATGTTAAAGGCATTGCCGATCAGCCTGATAATGTTTGCTTTCGGAGCGCCAGAGCTCGGATGCACTCCAGTACCAGCGCAGAAGGACTTTCGGGAACGCGACGAGATTAACCAGACCTACCAACTGGCACCGGGAGCACGTGTTGAGGTCTCGAGCATTCGTGGCGGCGTCGAAATCGTCAATGCCGACACCGCGACAGCGGAGGTGAACATCATCCGTACGGCACGCACTCGTGCTGATCTCGAGCATCACAAGATTGAAGTCAAACAAACGAGCGACACTCTTGTGATACGTGGTGTCCAGGAACCTGAACAACGCGGACAGAATATTCAGGTAAATCACTATGTCGTTCTTAAACTTCCCCGGCGTATTGATCTTTCAGTTAACAGTATCAGTGGACCGATCAAAGCAGGCGACATAGATGGCCAAGCGCGGGTGAACAGTATTAGCGGGAGTGCCACGCTGGGTAACGTGGGCGGCAAACTACAAGTAAATAGCATCAGTGGAAGTCTAGACGTCGGAAATGTGGGCGCAGAGGCACGAGTGAGTAGCATCAGCGGCAATCTCCGTGTTGGTCAGGTGAACGGCTCGCTTGAAGCGTCGAGCGTGAGTGGTAGCGTGAACGTCACGCTTTTGAGCCTGAGCCCGGAAGGGATTCATATCAGCAGCGTGAGCGGCTCTGTTGAGATTGGATTCAAGGCCGATGTCAACGCTGACTTCAAAGCCGATGGAGTTAGCGGTCAGGTTTATTTGGATTTGCCTAACGCTATTCGGGATAGTGAAGTGAAGGAGCCCAACGCCCGCGCGCGCATCGGAGCGGGAGGTACGCCTATTACGATCTCAAGCGTATCTGGCAATATCCGAGTGACGAGAAGCTAAACGGCCTGCCCACGCAGTCTGTAGGAAGTCACGATATCAATGAAACTAGCTCTAATAGTTTTCTCCGTCTTCACGAGTCTCTCATTATGCTTTGACGCGCAACGGACGCCGGTTACATGTCGCGGTAAGTCGCTGCCGATAACCCTTTTGCCTGGTCCAAAAATGACCGGGCCCTCTCTGCCTCTTCGCTTTGGCGGGACCAGACCGCTCCCAAGCCCATACGTCAACATTTTTCCCTCTGAAAATCCGCTTCGTTTGACAATTAAGAATCGTGACGAATTCAGTGACTATTGGAAACAGTTAACCTCTCGAGTCCCACACGGCCAATGGATACCGCCACTCCCGGAAATCGATTTCTCGAAAGAGATGATAGTCGCTGCTGCAATGGGAGCACGGCCAACCTCGGGCTATTTAACTGTTATTGACGGTGCTTGTGAGGTCGATGGTAACGTCGAAGTGTTTGTTAG
>JBKPQV010000438.1:0-3826 GCA_046734235.1 Acidobacteriota bacterium | reverse complement strand
GGCCAATACCTGGACCAGCTTCGCTACCTTCAACGCGGGTCTTTCAGCGAACAATGCGCCGATCATTAACGTTGGTACCCCAGTCAACGGCGGCGACGCTGTGAATAAGAATTACATCGACACAAGCGCGGTGCGATTTATGCCAGCAGCGCCCCAGCTTACGGTGGGAGATGCTAACGGTACCGCGCCGATGATTAGTCTTCGAGGGCAAAGCACCTGTTGCGGTCCGACCACTGGCTTCGCAGACTTCAAAGTGTTTCAGAACGGGAGCTTTCTGGCGACCGGCAGTCTCGGTATCGGCACGATTCCGATGCAGGGCAGTGGCTATCGCACTATGTGGTACACGTACAAAGGCGCGTTTCGATCCGGTTATGCTGATACCGAATGGGACGACGCTAACGTAGGTTTTTTCTCCTGGGCCGGCGGTAGCAACTCGACTGCGCAGGGTCTCTATTCTCTTGCTTTCGGTGATACGAATAAGGCGCTGAGCACGAGCAGCATCGTTTTTGGCAGCGGCAATCACGTCAAAGGCGCGGCAGGTATCTCAGCAGGCGCGGGCAATCGCGTTTGCGATACTTACGGAGTGGCCTTTGGTAACCATGCGATTTCCGGCGGTCCACTCGTGAACGGCACCTGCGATCCAGACAGTTTCAACATTCACGGTCTCGCCGCAGTTGCGATCGGTTACAACGTAACTGCCGATCGAGATCATTCGTTTGCGTTTGGAAAGTTTGCTTCGACGAACGGATTTGGCGGCGCCTTCGTCTGGGGCGATGGCTCAGCTACTGCCACTGCGCAAACGTTCAATGCGGTTGCGAACAACGAATTTGCAGCACGCGCCAGCGGGGGTTTCCGTTTCCGCACGAACCTGGCGGGCACGACTGGCTGTAACCTTCCGGCCGGCTCCGGCGTTTTCAACTGCACCTCAAGCCGCGCCACGAAGGAGAAATTCCTGATGGTCGATGGCGCCGAAGTTTTGTCTCGCTTGAAAGGCATCGATGTGAGCACGTGGAATTACATTTCTGAGGGACGCAACGTACGGCATATGGGACCGATGGCTGAAGATTTCTTCAAAGCTTTTCAGCTTGGCACCGGCAATACTTCGATCGGTTTGCAGGATCTTACTGGTGTGAGTCTGGCGGCAATCAAAGAGTTGAACCAGCGGACGGATGAACTCCAGCAGAAGACGGCGGAGGTCGAACAACTGCGTAACCAGGTCAACCAGCTTCGTCAGGCCAACGGTGAAATGGAAAGACGACTTGCAACGCTTGAGCAGTTGATGCTGGGTCAGATTCAAGCAACGCAAACACCAAAACTTTAGTGATACACCTTTTCAAGTGCCCTGCCAGAATCAGCGCAGCCGCGATACCTAGTGCGGCTGCGCTGATGTCATTTCATGCGAAACTTGGAGCGAGCGTTTACTCTCAGTGGGATTGCGCGGAAACCACCGAATCAGGAACCTTTTGACATTTTGCGCAGAAGTACATAATTCGAGTGCGCTCTTCGTCGCCAGCCATAGCGTTATGCGTTTTTTGGCGGAGTTGTTTAATCCTCTCGCCGCAGTGCAAACAAGGCAAATTAGTTCGCCTGAAAACCATGTGCCTTGTGCCGTACTCTCGTCCCTGCTGGTATACAAGTGTTGAATCGGCGGCCATTCGATTTCGGTCCTGTTCGCCCGCTGTGGCTCCAAGTCGATAAGCTGCATGGGCCAATCGAGGAATTGTACTCGTCAAACATTTCAAATCTCGCTTGCTCAGCTCACTGACTCGAAGCCAGGGATTTAGGTTGCAGCCAAATAAGATTTCGGCACGTAAGTAATTGCCCAAACCGGCAACGATTTGCTGATTAAGCAAGGCAGCGCCAATTTCCACAGCGTGATACTCGGGCAATAGTAGTCGTCGCTGAAATTCCTTGCTGTCGAATTGCTTATTATATGGTAGGACGTCTGGTCCAAGCGTTCGCAGGATTTCAACTTTGTCATAAGGGTCACCCGCACCAACATTAAAGATCGGAGCAGACAAAAGTATCGCGGCGGCCCCATCTACAACGATGCGCGCCCGCTCACGACGCTCCTTCTCAGGTAACGCAATCGGTTTCGATCTTTTGCTTTTGGATCTTGTACTAGCTGGTGGGCCAAAGGTCAGCCAACGACCCCACATCATCAGGTGAGAATGGAAGAAAAATGGACCGTCGATATAACCGATCAAGTGTTTGCCATGTGAGACTACCCGATCAATTCGGCGGCCTAACACAAGCTGTTGATTTTCGTCTAGCCACCTGCGAGCCTCTCGGGTACGCGCCTCCATCAAAGTAACGTTGTGTCCACTCAGCACCGCGTCTAGCGCATCTGCATACTTCCTTACTTCCGGACCTTCTGGCATCTCTTATCAGATCTGTCGAGCCGAGACCCCCGGTTCTCAGCCTCCGGCATTACCTGCCCACCAGTTAACAGTAGTTTGTTTCTGCAAGTTTATTCTGAAATCCCAGCATCACAGATCAATGTCGCGGATGGAACGAAGTTTTTGATGAGCGCGGCTCGATCCGGCCACCGCTACCTATAGAGTCAAATGATTGCGGCGCTCAGCACCCTCGATCGGAATTGCAAAGCCATCTAATCTGGGTGTAAGACGTTTTATTGCCTACACGCTTTGAAAGCGGCGTCGAGTTGTGCCTGAGCTTGTGAAGGAATTGGATTCGCATGAAGTGATGCCACAAACTTTTCCGCCGCACAGTCTTGCGCTGCGGGCAATTTCAGTCCAGCCGAGTACGCGGCATCATGTGCCAGCCTCCTCGCGATTGAATCAGTAATGCACTTCTCCGGTTGAAGCTCTTTTCCGTTGAACAAACTCGCAAGTGTGGGTGTTCCCTTCAAGGTCTCAGCAGGATGATTGATGCGATAGTGGTATATCTCTACTTGTAGGCACGCGCAGTCGTATCCACGTCCCATTGCGCGGTCGTTGTTATGGCAATAGCTCAAAGCCGGACTCACTTCCTTTGCAGCAATATCGCGCACCTGGGCGGAAGGTGTGGGTTGATTTGCGATAGGCCCTTGAGCAGGCTGATCGTTGTCCTTGTATTTATCATTTGCCGTTTGAGTAGTTGCATTAAAGTTTGCTGGTGGCCAGCCACTATTCACAACTTGCTTGCCACCCGCTCGCGCCCCTGCCAATCTCGCATTCAAATACAACTTCGCTTGTGGTTCGTTGATACCGGAGCAATTGAAGTTTCCTTTGAATGAGTACTTCTGCTGCAGGAATCTGAAATAATCGCTGGATGGATTGTTCGACGGATTCGTCAACGCGATTGGCTCAGCGTAATAGACCGTATTATTAAACGTGTCCGTGACGCAGTACATGTGATCAGGAGGCAAACCGCCCTCAACATTAACGTAACTGCCCTGACCTCTTGGAGCGTTGAATGACGCTTTGATGGCTACCTCATCCCGCAAATAATTCCAGTCGGACAGTTCGACTGTTTGTTTATTCTGCTGTCGCATTTGCGCCATGACTTCTCGCATTCTTTGCGAGGCCGCCGCCTGATCTACGCTGTTTGCGCCGTGACCGCACGACGCATCTCCCTTAGTGTCGTACCTGCCCTTGAGATATTCGGTAAACTGTCGGCCCAGCGAGAGCCCGTTGAACGTCGTCGATTTGGCAGTCATGCCAGAATCGAACGGGCCTGCAAAGTAGACGGTGGGAGCTGATGTATCAGACATACACCAGGCCCAAATGGTGGCTGATTGTGTTGCACTTGAGTGTGTGGGAATGAAAGCAATTACAGCAATGATCACAAAGACCGGCGAAATCAAGAATAGGCGTGTATTCAT
>JBKPQV010000437.1:0-7586 GCA_046734235.1 Acidobacteriota bacterium | reverse complement strand
TGAGTAAAACACGAACAGTTGGAGAGAAGCTTATCGAGCCTCGCTTCTTTCTCCTCCTCATCGGCATCGGCAGAGGGAAAGTTGTCGCGAGCGTCCTCCACGAGTGAATAGGTCTTTTTGCCTAAGTTCTTTTCCGCAATTCCCAGCACTTCGTTGAAATCTCGGTGGATCGTTGCCTCGAGCACTTTGTCGCGTTCGAAGGTGCGTAGTTGGCTATAGTTGAGATAAATAAGCCCGGCTGCCGGCAATAGCACGGCGACTCCGAGAGTCAGCATTAGGCGAAAGCGGTTGAAGCTGCCAAGGATTTTTCGCTTCTTTGGTGTCATAGCAGTACAGGATGGCTGTTAGCCTACGAGAATAAAGATACTCTTCTCGATATTAAGTGGTGTCAAGACCAGGTAAAAAGATGTTAAGAGTTGTAAAGTGAGCGTAGAATGATGGGCCCAATACCCCAAATTTTTCGGAGGAAATCGCAATGGGATTGAACGAGCGGCGTAAAATCAAGGAACTTCAAGAGACAACCTTTCCTGAACGCGTAAAGGAAATCGAAGAGATTTGCGGCAAAGCAATTCCATACGAAGTTGATTGGGACAGCCTAGCAGACGACCTTGAGGGACTTAACTTCATCGATAACATTTCCTGCCATCGACTCAACATGGCGTTGAGAACGATTTGTATTGACGACATGGGCAAGGATGCCGTTCGTGATGGCCTAAAACTAATCAAGCTAAAGAATGTCAAAGACAAGAACGACATGAAGATTTCTTTTGAAGGCGGGGTTTTGGAAATGCACTGTGCCTATGCTTTGCGAACCGAAGGCATGTTCAGTGATGGGCAAATACGGGAGTTGTTAGTTGCGAAATTATAGGGTGCGGCTTGGTGCTTTGAGCTTGGTACTTAGTTCTTTGTGCTTCGCGCTGATACAAAGTACGAAGCACTAAGTACAAAGAACCAATCCTGAGTTCAAAGCACCCAAGCTCAAAGTCCCTACCTTTGCTTAGTCAGCTCAGGCAACACCTTCCGCAGATTTACAAGTTTCGGCACGTCGTTGTAGACGATGTACGGTTCGTTTGGATGATTCACCAGGTAGTTCTGATGATACGCTTCGGCTTCGTAAAAAGCCTTGAGCGGCGCAACCTGAGTGGCAATCCTGGCTGAAAACACCTTGGCTTCGTCCAGTTGGCGGATATAACTCTCGGCAATCTTCTTTTGTTCTTCATCCACATAGAAGATCGCTGATCGATATTGCGTACCAACGTCAGGGCCTTGCCGGTTAAGCTCAGTCGGGTCATGGGCCACCGCAAAAAACACTTTCAACAATTGACCATACGTGATCTGCGACGGGTCATACTTGATGCGAACCGACTCGGCATGACCCGTTGAGCCTGAGGAGACTGTGTAGTACTCGGCCGTGTCTGCAGAACCACCCGCATATCCTGACTCAGCTTTTGAAACTCCTTTAACATTATCGAAAACTGCCTCTACGCCCCAGAAGCAACCCCCTGCGAATACAGCAATCTGTTCGCCCTTTTGAGTAGCGAGTGGAGCATCAACCTTTGGATTTGGAATGGCGACCGCAGCTGCGTCCGCCCTCGAGCAAGCGTTAATAAACATAGTTGTTACCACCATAATTAGTAAAATTGCGATGAATTTCGGCATTGCTGGTTTTCCCATCGACTTATATACGTGAGCTGAATCGTAATCGGATTTACCATGAATGCCAACCTCAAAATCATGGACTTAAACTTGATAACTAAACTACCGTATTCCGGTTCTATGTCGATGAACGTACACTTCTGCGCGAGTTCTTCACTTCCTTGTTTTGCAACTAAAATCTAAATCCCACGCTCGCGATAAACTGAAAGTTATGTGTGGTCCTTGCAGGCGTGGTAAAAGGAACGATCGTGTAGATCCCTGTTGCGGGATCAAAGCTTAGGCCCTGGTCGGTGTGTCGTGAGTGATGAATTATGGTGTCGCCTACGTCGAATCGAGTGACGATTCTGCGCGATGGATAAAACTCAACCACTCCACCCAGGTCGGCGGCAAAATTGTCGAGCCCGCGCGGTTGAAATTCAAACGGAAAAGATCCGGTTGTTCCGGTCTGAATTACGGTAAACCTTCCGAAGGTAAAATTCACCAACCCTGGACGAGCCTTGGCAAATATTCCCCAAGACTTATATCTCTTACCCGCTTTGATTCCACCAAACATATCGAATACTCGACCCGCAGGTTGACACCTCTCACAATCGCCAAACGAACCGTGGGCCGCCCCCTCAATCGCAAAGTTCTTGTTGAAGTTGAAAGTAAAGCGGGCCCCTATTCCAGCATCTGCTCGAGTGCCGCCAAACTCGTCGCGGTTGAGTGTCGTGAATTCAGCAGCGATTTCGTATCGAGGTGGTTCCTCTGTTTGGGATAGTGCGCGTGATTGAATTATCAAGAGGAGAAATAAAGTTGTGATTACCAATCGTTTGTTCATTCGTTATCTCCTTCGTGTTTGACACACACGTCAGCCCTCATCTCAATCTTGAAACGCGTGTATCGCTAGTTATTGTGGAAACTCAGCTTGGGTTAGGGACTCCTCGGTAAGAGGTTGTCCATGGTGTCGGCACCTCCGATCATTACTCGAGGCGGAATGATCGCATCGCTCTTTTCGTTGTTCGGAGGCTTGGGAAGCTTAACTGGAGGAGCTGCACCTAAAGTTTTGAATGAGTTGTCACCAGCACCCCCGGCGACTCGCCGCCCGATCTTGTCGAGAACACCGGGTGTTGTTGGAATCGGCTTGTTTGAACTGAAGAGAGGAGTGTATTGCTTGTCGCGTAGCACCCAGAGATTCCAGGTTCCGCCGTTTGGCAAAATCGGAAGACCTGAGACCCACTCGTACCGTTCCCCATCAATGACGAATTCAATTCTATTCTCGTCCAGCACACCAATCTTTTGAAATGAATAGCCATCACGTGGAACAAGCGAGAATATGAACCGGCCCCGCTCGGGAATGTATAACCACAACAAAGAGCCCGTGCAGCTCACCGTTGGCTTGCTGCGACTCGCGAGCTTTCCGTCGATCAAGACTTGGTAGCCCTTGATAGACAACGAAACTGCGTCGAGGGTGAAATCCTTCGGAGCTACTTCAAACGATCGCTCCAACAGGATCGATCGATCAAAACTTACTCTGACAATGTCGAAGATCTTGACCCCCGACTCCTGATTAACAAGCAACTCCAACGAGACCGCATCACCGTCGTCCAATACTTGATCGCGTGCTGAGCGCGGAAATGTCGCAAACGCTCCGTTTGGTTGCTGCGCCGAATCTTTTAAAAACGTGCGTCGAAACGCCTCGTCTGCAGGCAAAACTCCGACGCTAAATGTTCGCGTTACTGGATCGGCGTTTACCATCAGGTCATAACCAAAGATCACTCTACGATCGGCGTCTGTGAGTACCCGGTGGATTATGTGATCGTCGCCGCTCATTGCCTGTGAGTAGATCAATGATGCAAGCGATTTGCTCGCAGCTGTTTCTTTGTTGTCCGCAGCTGACGTTTCACTCTTGAATGCGACAAATCCACCCCTTGATACCTGGAGGACTTGCTGTCGCCTCGCTAAATCCTGGCCCAACGCAACGAAGCTGAGACAGTGAACTGTAATCAGAAGCAGCCAGATTCTATTTCTCATTAGGCGAGCCTCCTTTTATGACTGTCAGCTTTACGTCGTCCAACGGCTTGAACCCAATCAAACTTGTGGGTCTCGACTCAGACTGTCTCACTGTTTTAGCAACGGCTGAATTGATCGTCGTGTCATTGGTGCGACTCACCACTCGAGTCACGACTCTGTCGCGGTAGACGATTCGATCAACCACCTTTTCTTGAACAACAGGAACTTGAACCGGAACGGGAACGGAAACGGTCTGAGTTATGACAACCTTTCGTCGCGACGTAATGGCGGCAAATAGAAGTCCAATCACAAGCAAAATCACCAATGCACACACTGCCGGAACAGGTATTCGGATAGAAGAGCTGAAGAAAGTAGCCAACCACGATGGGCCACTCGACTTGGGTTGCTCTGAACTGACCAGTCGTAGCCGTAATCGCTCGTTATATCCATTCGGCAGCATCAAGTTTTGGTTCGCCTGGTCCGTAACCCGTAGAGTTTGCTTCAAGGTCTCAAATTCAATTCGACACTCGGCACAGCGAATTAACTCTTTTGATAACAGGTCGTCCGGACGAGCTTCGGGCTTGTCCAAGAGAAGTTCCGTTATTCGATTTATTGTTGCCTTACAGTTATGCATTTCAGTACTCCGATTACCTTTGCCTTAAAAGCCGATCTCTCCCCGGAAAATCCGCTCCATTAACACTCTGCCGCCAGCCGAGTCATTTCCCTTTTAGATTCAGTATCACCAACATCAAATTTTGCGCGCAGCTTGCTCAGCGCACGCCAAACCGATTTTTTTGCGGTACCTGGTGAACAACTCATCGCACTGCTAATTTCTTCGTAAGACATTCCTTCATAGTGACGGAGCAAAAACATCAGTCGTTGTGAAGGCGTGAGATCAGCCAACGCTTCGATCACATCTTGAAACAGCACCTTGCTATAAAGAGTTTCTTCCGGACCAACATAATGATCCGATTCAGTCTCATCTATCGATAACGTTTCCGCTTGTCGTGATGCTCGACTTGGACTCGTTCGTCGATGATTTAGGAAAGTATTGATTGTGATTCGCCGCAACCATGTATAGAACGAAGACTCAGAGCGAAAGGTGGCCAGCGATTGGTACGCCTTGAGCCAAACATCCTGCGACAGGTCTTCAGCGTCTTGCGGGTTTTGACAATAGTGAAATGCGAGGAGATAGATGCGGCGCTCATGTCGCCCTGCGAGTAAGCAGAACGCGTCAGTATCTTTAGCCTGGGCGCGTCTTATTAAATCAGCTTCGCTATTTGCGGTGTAGTGATCGGACACTCGACTTTACCTCGACGGTGCCAGACTATTTCCTGGTTGAATTGTTAAGGAACTCCGCGCTGGTTCAAGCACATTGTAATGCCGGCTCACTTATATAGACACCAATTCGGAGATTTCGTTGGCGAGTGGCGGGTGGGAAAACCGAAGAATTTATCCACAGATTGCGCAGATCACGCACAGGTCAGGTATCTTTCCATTTGAATTCGTACGCGATGGTCTAACAAATTTCGCAACTGATTTAGGCGGCGTGGTTGCAAATAGGACCTATCTGACCAATAGGTCCTATTTAGTTTTGGAGATCATCTGGGTTTGATTACCTCCTCCTTACCATTCTTGTCGACGACTTTCAAAAAGCTTCCCGTGTCGCGCGCAAACAGTTGAACGCCACCATCTGCGTCATCTGAAAGACCAAGCGCAGAGCCATTCTCAGCCGCCGTGAGTTTGACGAGGGGACGCTTTTTTGCATCAGCAAGACGAAACAAAACAGTTTCGGGATAGGTTTTGTTGTTTATCGTTTCGGGACCATGCACGAGTATTTGTGCTCTTATGCGACCCTGGGTATCAACAATTTCGAGAGCTCGGCCACGTAAGACAGGTACGATGTCGTCTGCCTGTGCTCGTCTAAATTGAGCTAGCAAGAAAACCATCAGAAAAAGATTAATGATCGTCAAGAAAAGAGCAATTCGTTGTGTTTTCATATTTTGCCTCTTTTTTAGCAGATCTACCTTGGACGTGCGGGTTGAATAATTTCTTCCATTGATTAGACAGATTAGTTTATGAACATGCAACATTCAGGAAGTCAAGTTTCGGCTTTATCTGTCTTATCGGTGTAATCTGTGGTTGAAATGCCTGACAATACTTCATTCCCCGAATGGCTTGTTCCAATGGCCGCCACTCTAACCCAGGATCGATTCACTGGTCCTGAGTGGATTTTTGAACGCAAGTTCGATGGGATCAGGCTAATGGCTTACAAAAGAGGCGAAGACGTTCAACTCTTTTCGCGCAATCGTTTGCCACAAAACATCCCTTCAATCGCTGCCGCAATTGAAAGCCTTCCTACTACGGAATTGATACTTGATGGTGAAGTCACCTGGGGGCGAGGTCAAGTTACCTATCACATCTTTGATGTGCTCTGGATTGATGGCCGATCTGTTACCTCTCTACCACTTCATGATCGTCAATTAATCCTGGCCCAACTTCCCTTTAGTGGTCCGTTGCAACGCGTTGACATCCTTGAAGATGAACGGCCTTGGGAGAGAGCGCAGGCTGAAGGTTGGGAGGGTGTGATTGCGAAACGCTGCGACTCTGTCTATGAGCATCGTCGTTCCAGGCAGTGGGTAAAGATGAAGTGCGAACTTAAGGAAGAATTTGTGGTTGGTGGATTCACGGATCCGCAGGGAGCACGGGTTGGGTTGGGTGCATTACTTGTGGGCTACTTCGAGGATGACGATTTGTGTTTCGCCGGAAAAATTGGAACAGGGTTTGATACAAAGCTATTGCTGGAACTACGTGCAAGACTTGATGAGTTAGAGATACCGAAGGCACCGTTTACAAAGGCTGTTGGCTTGCCGCGCCTTCGTGTGCATTGGGTGAAGCCTGAGGTTGTGGTGAGTGTTGGGTTCATTGAATGGACCGGGAATAGGAAGCTCAGGCACCCTAGGTTATTGGGAATTGTGAAAGGATTACCCTCGACTTGACTCTGCGTCTCTGTGTTCTCTGTGTATTAACTTAGCCTAAATCTCTATTAAGCACAGAGACACAGAGACACAAAGACACAGAGAACGATCCAAACTCGTGACTGTACCGATTTCACATCCAGACAAGATCCTCTTTCCTGCGGACGGTATCACTAAAGGTGAATTTGCCGCGTACCACGAAATGATTGCGCCCGTGATGTTGCCGCACTTGCGCAATCGTCCGATCACAATGGAACGTTATCACCGTGGTATCAGTCAGCCAGGGTTTTTTCAGAAGGATGTCGTAAAAGGATTTCCTGAATGGCTCGAGCGAGTTGAGGTACCTAAGAAAGAAGGAACAGTTCACCATCCAATTGCTAATGACGCCCGGTCTCTTCTCTGGCTTGCTAACCAAAACAGCATCACGATCCATGTCTGGCCTTCACGAGCTCCGAAATTGTACTACCCGGACATCTGTGTTTTCGATCTCGATCCGGCTAACGAAGAAGGCGGCGAGATACTTTGCTCAACCGCATTGAAATTGCGCGCCTTCTTATTGGATCTTGGCCTCGAGAGTTGGATCAAAACTTCAGGCTCAAAAGGATTTCATATTGCCGTGCCGTTGGACGGCAAATCTGATTTCGGAGTGGTTGCTAGATTTGCTCATACCATTGGTCGGCTCATGGTGCGGCGTTATCCCGATACGCTCACACTTGAATTCAAAAAGGTCGATCGTGCTGGCCGCATATTTGTCGATACCGGAAGGAACGAATACAGCGCTACTTACGCTGCAACATATACAGTGAGAGCCAAGCCGGGCGCGCCGGTATCAGCTCCATGTTCGTGGGAAGAAGTGGAAAGCCGACAAGTTGGCCCACAGTCGTTCAACCTGCGCAATATGGAAAAAAGAATCGGTGAAGTAGGTGACTTATGGTCTGACCTGTTGAAAAGCAAACGATC
>JBKPQV010000436.1:0-8849 GCA_046734235.1 Acidobacteriota bacterium | reverse complement strand
TGATGTTGATTTTCGGTATCGGTTATCTCGCGATATTTTTTGTCTTCGTATTGCTCCATGTTCATGCGTACCGCCGGAGAGAAGAATTAGAACTCAATGTGCTGGAGCGCTTTGACACCATCAGTAGTATTCAGGAAAGCGCGCTCAACTGCGTCATTGCGTTGATTTCACTTTCGTTAGTGTGGTTTGGCGGATACCGATATTCCGGGCTGGCGGGTTTGGCATACATGCTAACGGGCGTTGTAATGGCATTACACGGCTTCGTCATGGGCTCAAAGAGAAGACGCATGGAACAGCAGTTCAATTCGGAACTTCCAAAGGCCAGTTACGCACCTGAGTTGCAAAGTTAGTGGGCCACCATGTCGACTGCCGCCGTAATCGCGTTCGTTATTGTCATACTTTCCTGGTTCGCCTTCGCCGCTCTCTTCCTGACAAGAAAGAAGCCGCCACAAATTGTTGCTAAAAGGCGCGATCCTCGCTCCATAACCGGGATAGTTCTCCAGGGATTTTCTTTTGCGATCGTTTGGGGACTACATCGTCCCTATTTCTCTGCGTTAGGTGCGTCCCAGGCACTGGGTATTTTTCTGAGCGTTGTGAGTAGCATGGTCGCAATTTGCTCAGTCCTATTTACCATGCAGGCAGTAAAGACGCTCGGGAAAGAGTGGAGCTTAACGGCGCAGGTAATTGAAGGACACAAGTTGGCAACACACGGCCCTTATGCTTATGTGCGTCATCCGATCTATACAGGAATGTTAGGTATGTTGGTGGCGACGGGATTGGCAACCAGTTATTGGCAAGCGTTGGTGGTCGCCATTATCGTATTCATGGTTGGTACCTTGATTCGGATCCGAAGTGAAGAAATGTTGCTACGCGAAACCTTTGGACCAGCATTTGAGGACTATTCTCGCCGCGTCCCGGCAGTTTTACCAAAAATCTTGTAAGGCAACTTTTTTGATCAGTTAGGAATTATTTTGAGAAAAGCAAAAATACTAAGCACTCTTGGTCCTTCATCTCGTGATCCACTCGTAATAGAACAACTACTCGCGGCTGGCGTTAATGGCGTGCGCATTAACATGTCGCATGGAACGCATCTTGAAAAAGCGGCCGATATTGAGCGAGCACGCACCGCTGCTAAAAAGATGGGAATGCCGTTGGCTGTCCTTGTGGATTTGTCCGGACCCAAGATTCGCACCGGTGAACTGAAGAACCACGAGCCAGTGCAACTACATCGAGGTGCTCTATTTACAATCACGACTGAAATAATTGAAGGCGACTCGCAAAGAGTTTCGACAAATTATCGTGAGCTTCCGAAAGTGCTTAAGCCGGGTACTCGCTTACTGCTTGACGATGGGGCCATAGCTCTCATTGTTGAGAGCACAACGAACACCGAGGTGATCTGCAAAGTAGTGGATGAAGGAATTCTTGCCGAACGAAAAGGAATTAATCTTCCCGGAGTCGCTTTGCCGATCGATTCGCTAACTGAAAAAGACATCATCGATCTTAAGTGGGCAGTGCAACAACAGGCTGACTACATTGCTCTTTCTTTTGTGCGTCGTGGAAGTGATTGCGAAAGAGCAAAACAACTAATTAAAGAAGCGGGGGGTCGTGCCCCGCTCATTGCAAAGATTGAGAAGTCGGAAGCGATAGATCACCTCGACGAAATAATTGCCGCAGCCGATGGAATCATGGTTGCCCGTGGTGACCTGGGTGTTGAAACAAGTGTCGAGTTGGTGCCCGTCTATCAGAAAAGAATCATTGAAAAATCGGTTAAGGCCGGAAAGATGGTTATTACCGCGACGCAGATGTTGCAGTCGATGGTTAACAATCCGAGACCTACAAGGGCTGAGGCTTCCGATGTGGCTAATGCAGTCTGGGACGGAACTGACTGTGTGATGCTTTCCAATGAAACTGCTGCCGGAGCTTTTCCCATCGCCGCAGTATCGACAATGTCGCGGATTATTGAATCTGCTGAGTTGGGTCGAGAAGCGAGCACCGAGAAACTTGCACTCTGGACCGGTAAACAATCTGGGAGAGTAAGCCGGGCGCTTTGTGAAGCAGCTGCCTTTGCTGCTGAAGAAATGGGCACAACAGTTACCGCAGTATTTACGGCATCCGGACTGATGGCGCGTCGCTTGTCGGCACTCCGCCCTCACCAGCGGATCATTGCGCT
Source organism: Acidobacteriota bacterium (assembly GCA_046734235.1). Lineage (GTDB taxonomy): Bacteria > Acidobacteriota > Blastocatellia > Pyrinomonadales > Pyrinomonadaceae > PSRF01. The sequence goes on along the minus strand of JBKPQV010000436.1, from coordinate 6,679 downwards.
GACAGATCGGCCTGAGGTGCTTTCCGAGTTAGCTTTGATCTGGGGAGTCGAACCCTTACTGTCGAAGTACGGTGGTTCTACGGAAGAGATGCTGCAAATTGGTGAACAGACGCTCCTCGAAGCAGGCGTCGTCAGAAAGGGTGACACGATAGTGATTATGGCTGGCCGACTTTCCGGGCTGGGCTTGTCGAGTTCCGTAAGTATTTACAAAGTAAGTGGCGATCTTGGCCCACATCTTAGTGAACTTCCCAGCTAACCTATCGGCGAGTGAAATCTTTGATCTCATTCGTCCTGTTATAACCGTTGTCTCGGCGCTAGTTTCTACTTGTGTCTTAGTTTCGGCGCAGAAAAGATATGCTCTCTACCAGGCCTTCGCCTGGGCCATCGCAACTTTTTTCTTTCCGCTGATTGCATTGCCTCTCTATCTTACTTGCAACCTTTTTTGGAAGCGTCATCTCAAAAAACGAAACGGCAAACGATTTGCTATTGGCGCACTGTACCTTGCAACGACGCTAATAATTTTCGGATCTTATACCTATGTCGAAAGTCACACTGTGGATGCGTGCCTTTCTCGTGCTGCGTTCGCTAAAGTAAGTTCTGACTACAAACGGGCAATAGCTGAATACCGCCAGGCACTCAAACTCGAGGACACTCCCCATAATCATAAACTCCTTGCTGAAGCACTCCAGGATGCCGGTGAATACAAAGAAGCAATTACTGAGTTTCGCGCGGCGGAAAGCGGTGGTGAGCCAGATGACGGAATTCACCTACACCTTGGCATCCTTCTAGATAAAGAGAACCAGAAAGAACCGGCGATCGTTGAATTTGAGAGGTATGCAAACAGCAAGACGTGTTTACAGTTGGACAATTGGTGTGATGAGGCCAGGCAAAGAATTGCGAAGGCTCGACAACAAAAATAATGGCAGCCTAATCAGGTTGTAGCATGCCGCTGTGAGCTTTCTTCTTCTGAATCTCAGCCGCTACTAGTTCCGGACTCTTTTGGGGATCGCGCCAGTTATCAAGGATTCCAACCTGATGAACGCACTGAAGTGTACACGTAGGTGCGCACCACTTTTCAGACTTGTATTCCCGATCAAAATCTTCCATGGTGTAATCCGCCAGCGGGATGCCCGGGTAACCCCGTTGTTGTGAACACCAGTGAACCTTACCTTCTTCACAGATGTAAAGGTAGCGAGCACCCGCGCGACAACGCCAGTTGTAAGGCTTACCTTCAGCAATACTGTCCTGGAACCAATTCAAACGAGCGTGGTCTTTGTTTCCGAGCTTCTTAACCTGTTGAAAGATGTCCTTCTCTTTTGCGGTAAGCGGCTTGAGTGTCCCATCACCATCGTGAATCACTCCCACGGTCGTTGAGAAACGAAGCTCGACGGCTCGCTTAGCTACTGTTAATGCGTCGTCCGGGTTCTTGATTCCGCCGCCGATTACCGAATTGATGTTCACATGAAAGTCAGCGTACTCAGACAGGTAGCGTAGCTTCTTATCAAGTACACGCAAACTCTTGCGGGACACTTCGTCGGGCTCAATGTTGTCGATACTAATCTGCAGATACTCCAGACCAGCCTTGTTCAGCCGTTTGATTCTTTCCGGAGTAAAGTAGTAGCCATTGGATATTAGACCCGCAATCATTCCGCGCACACGAATGTGATGGATGATCTGGTCCAACTCCGGATGCATCATTGGCTCGCCACCTGAAATTGTAACGATCGAAGTGCCCAGGTCAGCTAGCTTGTCCAGGCGTGCTTTGATTATTTCGAGATCGATGGGTTTCGACGTGTGGTCATACTCGTTGCAATAGCCACAAGCCAGATTGCAACGACGCATCGGAATCAAGTGGGCCAATACGGGATGGCGGCTCGACAGCAAAGCGCGAGTGATAAAGCTGGCTTCGCGCGCTTTCAGTTTTAGAAACGTGGACTTTCTCATCAATCTAAGCTTTTTAGTGCGACTTGTTTAAACGTATTAATGTTGGACCGAAGAATATGCGACCGAAAACTAGAACGCAAGCAGCCAATCTAAAATAATAAAGGGCTCTGTTTCTGACAGAGCCCTTCGAGGCTATGGATTGTCAAATCCTATTAGCTCTTGATTACTTTAACGTCTGAATCCAGTTTCACTGGAATTTCATCTTGTGAAATCTTTGGATTCTTCTCGATCGAAACGAGACGCATCGTTGTTGCGTCGTCGTTCTTTTCAACGATCTTGCTCTGCACAGGCATGCCAGCGTTATCGATCCAAACTTCAGCGTACTTGTAACTAGCATTACCCTTCGGCACCAGCGTCAAATGAATCGTGCTAATACCGCCCCAGAGGGTTTCTTCACGCACGTCTTGTAAAGGCTGAAACTTAGCTTCAAGCTGCTGACGAGACATATACATCATGTCCAAAATGCCGCCAGCGGTCTTAGGAGCTTTGTTTGAATTACCGGTATATGCGACCTTAAGACGCGGACGCAGTAGAACATACTTGCCGTTTTGAACCGCAATGATTTCATGCTGTGGGGCCTTCCACTCTAAACGAACCGAAGCATTTCGACCCGTTCCCGGCAAATACATCACGATACCAGTCGAAGTATCTTTCGTGCCGAGCTGGGAGTTGTACTTCTCCATATTAATGCCGGCTCGCAGCGACTTCAGATTGGCACGATTCTTCTCGAGGCGGCTCAGGACGGAGCTAACCAACCCTGCACTCTGGCCTTTTACGGTTGACGGGGTAGCAATAACTATCGCGGTTAAAACTAAAACTGCTGATAAGACCAGGGGACTAAATCTCTTCATAAACACTCCTTAAATCATATCTCCTTCCCCTTGCTCGCAAAAAACCGTGCAATTATAGGGAAAGGTTACCGTATGTCAACCTCGAAGCTGACCGTCCTGCCGTTCGAATCGAGTACTTTTCGGACCGTCAGGATCTCTACCGAGCTCCGTCCGGTTAACGCTCGGACCTGCCGTTCGATTTGACCTCTATCTGCTTCATTTGCAACAACTTCCGGCCTCAGGAACACTTTGGTTGCGATTGGCGTTTGATGCTCCATATTGTGAGCCCGTTCGCCCAACCACCCTTTTGGCGTCAAAAAGATAAAAATCAAACAAACAACACAAAGTACGTCCCACTGCCAGGTGTTTCGTGCGTAATTCCAAAAGAAAATCTTTTTTAGCGTGGTTAGCAGGCCTCGCACGGTGTCAAGCTTGCAAATAGGCAGCCACGATGATCGCGGCTGGCGGGTAAATGAATTCTAGCCAGCAAATTTGGCATTGTAAACCGTTTTGATCACAACCTAACCGTATTGTGAGGTTCGACGATGTGCCCGTCCTTCATATGAATAATGCGTCGGCACATCGCTGCGGCCTCTGGGTTGTGGGTGATCATAATAATCGTCTGGTGAAAGCGGTAGTTCAATTCCTGGAACATGTTAAGGACTAACGCCGAATTCTCAGAGTCTAGATTGCCCGTCGGCTCGTCCGCTAAAACAATTGCCGGGCGGGTGACTACGGCTCTCGCCAACGCTACACGCTGTTGTTCGCCTCCAGAGAGCTCCAGGGGTTTGTGATGCAGTTTGTCTTCAAGGCCCAACAACTTTAAAACCTCTCGCCGCCGCCCCGGTTCTTCGCCTCCATTGCCATGAATCCGCTCCGCTAGTCGGAGATTTCCTTCAGCAGTCAGTGTCGGAAAAAGGTTGAACCGTTGAAAAACAAAGCCAATTTTCTTGCGGCGCACCGCAGTTCTTTTTGCGTCCGAGGCGGTGGTTATGTCCTCACCATCAATTACGATCCGGCCACTCGTTGGGGTCAACAATCCCCCTAATAGATGAAGCATTGTGGACTTTCCGCAACCAGATGGCCCCATGATCGCCACAAATTCACCCTCCTGGACTTCAAGAGAGACTCCACGTAGCGCGGGCACATCAACTTTCCCGATTCGGTACACCTTTTCCAGGTTTTCAGCTTGAAGAATTGTTCGCATTCAAATTATGTCACATCCGGCTGAGACGATAGGTCAGAACAAAATACGCGGACGAATCTAATATAAGGACTAAACTCTACCCCCAGATAAAAACTGGATGCCAGATTCAAACGGCAGATGTTAATACATCTACCGGTTGATATCTACCATCCAATGGAAGGAACTATTGATTGGCAGTCGTCAGCTTCTTGTTTTTCTGTGCATCAAGATCGACTTCCGGTAGCCCCCACTTGTTTTGCAAAACAAATGCCTGAGGCGGATATTCCCGATTCAATTCCACCGTCGCCGGATCCTGATAGGCAATACTTAGTTTGTATTTGTCCTTAGGCCTGGTTAGTTCGACTCTACTGGTCATCAATACCGTGTCTGCATTGCCAATCTGCTTTTCTTCAGAATAGGAAACATCGGTAATAATCTCGCCCTTCGTGTCAAATGTTTGAAGTCGCGCGAGACGAACCTTTCCGACCCGGTCAAACCAAAAGCGGCGTAGAACATGGACCTGGCCATCGTTTGGCTCGGAGAGTTCTTCCATCAGGTAATACCCCCGCATCACTCGCGAGCTCTTTTTCGCCTGCGGACGATTATCTGGCTCCTCCTGAAAAAACTCACTCTGCGTATAAATCAGGCGTGCATTCGGATCGATCGGTCGAATCAGGAATGCGTCAGTTAGATGTTGTGGACGCAGATTCGACAACGCATTAACGGTCTCTTTTTCCGCCTTCTTCTTATTATTCGAGGAACTTGCCGGATCGGCTTGGCCGTCTAGCCTTGGGTAATCTGCACTGTTAGTTCCCTTCACAAATCTCTTGTACTTCTCGTCGCCCTGCAAAACCGCGACCGCAAAGTGCTCCCCATCCGAAGCCATCTGTGCGATTTCCACAATTGAAAACTGCAAAGTTAGATAGATTTTACCAGGACGCTGCATAGTCAGGTTGCCATCAACCAGGCGGTACTTTTCAGCTATCCCAAATGAAGCAAATGATGTGTCTTCAAACTGAATGTCGACCTTACCATGAATGGATTTCAAAGCGGCAAGCCGATTTATTTCCTGTATTAGTTGATTTTTTGGAGCGTTAGACAGGGGGAGGAGCTCGGGAACCTGAACTTTTTTATGGGTACCAAACAAACCGCAGGCGGTTGTACTCAGAACGATGGTGAGTACTACCAATAACAGGGGCAATCGCAAAATAGTAACTCTGGCGTTGAGATACTTGAGCATTAAACGGGGCCTTAGGGCGCAAATGATACGTCAAACGCCATGAATCACGAAGTTGGCGTTCAACCTAACAAACTACACTTTTTATTGTCAAACGAAGCACTTTATCCCAGTGCCTGCCTTAATCGAGCTCCAATGGTGGCTTCTCAAACCGTCCACGCAATTTGTTTATCGTTTTTACTACCTCCGGTCTACTCAACAACTTGCGTTCCAGAGTCAGCTTCCCGGGAAAATCAAGGAGCATAACTCCCAGCAATATTGTCAGCAGGCCTTGTCCGGGAACGCCGGGAATCGACAAGACTATTCCTAAAGCTACGAGCAAAAAACCAAGCAGGTTCTTGCCAATAACCTCAACAAAATGTAATAGCGGTCGAGGGCCAGACCAGAGTTTGGTTTTTCGATCCTTCTTAAAATAGTCGGGAGGAAGCTTGACCAGGATAAAGGAGACGATAGCCAGGTTTACGAAGAACGTCACGAGGAAGATCAGAATCCCAATAATTGCGCTACGCCATGTCAACGAGCTGGTGAAGTCTAGTAAAAAATCAATCATCGTGGATCAGTGTGATGCGACCTCAACGCGAGCCTGAAGCAACTCTTTGATAAGTTCGTCGATAGTGTCCTTCGCGGCGCCTTCTAACTGAAAATTTGGATTCTTAGTCACTTCCCAAAACTCATCGAGACCACGAGCGCCCGCCCGCTCAAGCGCGAGTACCTGTATCAATAAATCAATGATGTCAGCTGCCTTTACTAACTTCGCTTCAAGACTTTCTCTTTGTTCATATTCCTCGTAAAGCTCTTCATAGAAGGCCGACAACTCCAGCGGACTCACAATATCGGAAAACGCTTTCGTCTCGGCTCGCCGGCGCGCTTCAGCACCAAAGTATTCGGTAGCCGTTCGCGGCATATCACCAACCCTGACTTCTGCCCAATCGTGAAGTAGCGAAATGCGAATTACTTTTTCTACATCGATTTCGATTCCCAGCTTCACAAGATGATCAGCAATTAACATCGCTGTTGCCGCAACACCAAATGAATGTGCACTGACCGACTCCGTACCATTGGGTAAACCACGAAGGTTCCAACCAGTACGCTCAAGTCGTTTCAGTCGTTGCAGTTCAATCAAAGCTGACAGCATCGTAGCCATAAATCGAGGCGTACTGTAACACGTCCTCATCTCCAAATTTTTTCAGTACGGTTGATTGGTTTGATTCGCAGCGTGAGGCCCTGGTTGAATAAAGAAATATCGTCAGGGGACTTCCAAGTCTTCTCGTTGGGTTAACAACTAAATCAAAAATCACCGGCACGGTGAGTGTTCACAACCGCAACCGATTTCTGCTACGCCTGACTTTTCGGCATTCTTACAGTACTCGCTGCAGTATTTCTCATTCTCACTCACATGACAGTCGCAAGTTGGGTGACCACACTTCCGTTCTTCGTCGGCCATTTAGTCCCTCACCTTCCGGGGGAACAACTTTATATGAC
>JBKPQV010000435.1:0-6985 GCA_046734235.1 Acidobacteriota bacterium | reverse complement strand
CAAAACACTAATTGATCAAAAAACTCTCGACTGGTTGCTATCGACTTACAAGATGCTTCACGCCTCGCCTGAGTTATCCCATCATGAGGAAAAGACATCAGCGTTCTTCGCATCAGAGTTGCGAAAGTTGGGATTCACAGTCACTGAACGAATTGGCAAGTTTGAACGCCCCGAATGGACTGGCTTTGGAGTTGTAGGGATCCTGAAGAACGGAACCGGACCTACCGTTTTGTTACGCACCGAGTTGGACGCGTTGCCGGTGGAAGAAAAAACCGGAGTTCCATACGCAAGCAAAGTAAGAACTAAAAATGATGCGGGCACGGAAGTAGGAGTGATGCACGCTTGTGGTCATGATGTTCACATTACAAGCATGCTGGGAACTGTAAAGATGCTGGTGAGCTTGAAGAACAACTGGCATGGAACACTAGTCATTCTGGGCCAACCCGCCGAAGAAACCATTGATGGTGCGCGCGCAGTGCTGCGTGATGGACTCTATGAGAAGTTTCCTAAACCAGATTTTGCTATCGCCCTTCACGACAGCGCAGATCTGGAGACAGGTCGCGTAGGTTATGCGCCAGGATATGCGATGGCTAGTGGTACTGCTGTAGACATAAAGATTCGCGGCTTAGGTGGACATGGCTCGCAACCACAAGCGACAAAGGATCCGATTGTCGTCGCAGCTCAAGTGGTGATGGCATTACAAACCATTGTTAGTCGTGAAAATTCGCCACTTGACCCGGCGGTGGTTACAGTTGGATCGATTCATGGCGGAACGCGTTACAACATTATTCCTGACGAAGTTAATCTGCAATTGACTGTTCGCACATTCAAAGAAGAAGTACGCCAACGCATCCTTGCTTCAATAGAACGAATCACAAAAGGTGTCGCGCTCGCCGCGGGCATACCGGCTGACCGGGAGCCAATTGTTAAAGTGAGTGAGACTGAAGTAACTGCGGCAACTTACAATGATCCCCAGCTGTCAGAGCGTCTGGCAGTCGCGTTCAAAAAAGCAGTGGGCGACGAAAACGTAGTCAAAATGGCGCCTATGATGGCCAGTGAAGACTTCGGGTACTTGAGCCTGGATCAGAAAATACCGTCGGTCACTTTTTGGCTAGGTGCAGTCGATCCGGAGAAGATGAAGGCTGCCAAGAGCGGCGGACCGCCATTACCATCTCTGCATTCAGCAATCTTTGCCCCCGTTCCAGAATCAACACTGCAAACAGGCGTCAAGGCAATGACGGCAGCAGTTTTGGATTTGATGAAATAGTGAAATGCTTCATATTCTCAACGGTAAATCAACTGAAGACACTTTACGGCAATCATCGATCCCGGGTGAGTTCTTTTCGTTTCGCGACGCACTGATTAGTGGACCAGTGCCGGCGGGTGCTACCGAAAGTGTTTGGCGATCGACTCGCGCCGCATACCTATCACAAACCTACAATGGCAGCCTGGCAACAATTGAACAGGATCTGTTGCGCCAATCAGAGATTCTTGCTTCTTGCAGAGATCACGACGAAGTAGTGCTTTGGTTCGAACACGATCTGTTTTGCCATCTCAATCTAATCTATTTGCTGTCGTGGTTTAGTCAGGTGCAATTAGAATCGGCCCGACTCAGTCTGATAAACATTGGCGCCTTTCCTGGCAAACCAAACTTTCGCGGGCTGGGCGAACTAAATCCGGAAGAACTGGCCGGCCTGTTCACCTCACGCGAATCAGTATCCACAGATCAGATTGAGCTTGCATCGCGAGCCTGGGCAGCATTTTGTTCCGCCGATCCGACCGCAATTGAAGAGTTGCTTGCAACGGATACGTCTGCGTTGCCCTTTCTCTCGCGCGGATTGTCGGCGCACTTGCGCAGGTTTCCCGCGACAAAAAATGGTCTGGGAAGAATCGAGAACAAGAGTCTGGAATTGATTAACCAGGGCCATGAGAGTTTTAGTGAGCTCTTTCTAGAATTTTTGAAGGCAGAAGCAATTTACGGACTTGGTGACGCGCAGGTTTGGTTCAGTCTGGTTGGGCTAGCAAGTGCGAAAGAGCCACTCGTATCCAGTGAGAATGGAAGCGGTCATTCTGTACTAACAAACTTTCCCTGCGAGACCAAATTCAAACTAACCGATCGTGGACGTTCAGTACTCAACGGTGAAGTGGATTTTCTAACGATCAACGAGATTGACGAATGGTTGGGAGGAGTCCATTTACAGGGTCACAAGGTTTGGCGCTGGGACGATCAAGAGAACAAACTAAGGTATTGCTGACCTGACTAAATTAAAAACCAAAAACGAACATGGACCTTGAACAAATTCGTAAATACTGCCTATCCCTTCCTCATGTTACCGAGCGGGTGCAATGGGGAAACGATCTTCTTTTCTGCATTGGCGAAAAGATGTTTGCAGTGGCGGGACTCGATGCAAAGTATCCCACGAAACTTTCATTCAAGTGCACGCCGGAGAAGTTTGCCGAGCTAATCGAACAAGACGGGATCATTCCCGCGCCGTATGTCGCGCGTTATCATTGGGTTGCCCTTGAAGATCTGGATGCGTTATCGCAACGTGACCTGAAGGAACTGCTCAAGACTGCTTATCAGTTAGTACACGACAAACTACCAAAGAAGGTTCGGGAGAAGCTGGGCAAGAAGTAGGTCCTTGTAGCCAATCATTTTCCATATGTCAGTTGACATTTTTCAATTACCGATAACGCTCTACAAAGATCTAAATTCCCCACACGGAAGTGTGGGGATCGTTCAGGTCCTATCTACAAAAGGCATCGGCAAGAGCGTTTGGAATCCCCTACCCGGTAGTGTAGGGATTGTTCAAGTCCGGTCTATTTATTCGCTTCCACCTTACTGTCAAAACGCGAGAGGGGAGTTCACGAATGAATAGTATGGACTTGAACAATCCCCAAACTGCCGTTTGGGGAATTCGCTCTTCTCGGCTCAAGTGCTCCTGGATATAAAGGACTTGAACGATCCCCACACTCTCGTGTGGGGGATTCGTTCTTTGTGCGAAGTAATTGGCTGAGCATACGAGAACTTTGGGGATAAATACGTGAAGGCCTTCGTCATCGCTTCCGGATCTGCGCTTCCCGAAAGAATTGTTTCCAATGAGGAACTTGCCACACAGTTAAGCCTTCCACCTGAGCAGATCTTGAAGTCCTCTGGCATTAAGGAACGACGTTGGGCCAAGCCCGGCAGTTCAACTAGCCAGCTCGCTGCGGAAGCACTAAACAAAGCCATCGAAGAAGCCGGGTTAACGGCTGGCGATATCGATTATCTAATCTTAGGAACAATGACGCCTGATCGATTTGTGCCCGGTTCGGCGCCGTCAGTGCAAAAGACACTCGGCCTGGGTGAGATTCCCTGCCTGGATATTCGTGATGCTTGTTGCAACACACTCTATGGCTTGCAGCTCGCGAAGGCCTTGATAACTTCGAATGCTGCAAAACATGTCGCGATTTCGGTCGCCGAAATTCAATCTGCGTTCTTAGACCTGAGTCCTACATCCGGAACGACTTCGATGTTGTTTGGTGATGGTGCTGCAGCATTAATCGTGTCTGGAGCAGCGTCAAAAGATTCTTTGGAGATAGTTGATGTACAGCTTGGAACAGACGGCACCTACGTTGACGACCTCGGCATTCGCTGCCCAGGATCTCAGTTCGGTCGAGAGCAGACTGCTGAGAATGCGGCGGACTTTTTGCCCCGCATGAAAGGCCAGTCGGTGATCATCCACGCCTCGCGAAAGCTCGTCGAAGCATCCCAATCAGTCCTCCAACGCAATGGCTTAAATGCGTCAGATGTGCGGTGGATCGTTCCTCACCAGGCCAACGCGAACTTGCTGGCGCAGGTATTGAAAGCTCTACGTATCACCCAGACTGATATCTTGGTTTCAATACTCGAAAATACGGGTAACACGTCTTCGGCCTCAATGGGTCTCGCATTAGATCACCTCAGGCGCACCGGCCAAATTACCGAGGGAGATCTAATTCTAATGCCTGCCTTTGGCGCCGGGTTTATGTGGGGCGCCGCACTCTGTCGCGCTTAGCCAAAAAACATATCGTTGCTACGCCGCGGAGCGGCCAAAGCATAAAGCCGAGGGTGGAGCGTCGCGGAACCCTCGGTCTGGGAGGGAAGCTAAGCGCGTCCTGAAGGGACGCGAGCGTGATAGAGGTCATTAATACGAAAGTTGTGAGAGTGGATAGTTATCGACTGATGTTTCTTTAAATCCAAGCTCGCATCCTTTCAGGACGCTTTACTATTGAGGATCTTTGACCTAGGGTTCCGCTTCGCTTCACCCTAGGCTTTATGCTTTGGCCGCCCCGCGGCACGAATCCAATTCCTCAGACAACCTCTCACGCCATCTTCCGCAACAAACAACCAACTTTCCCCGCTCCACCACAACTCGAATCTTCTGGAGGTCCCGATGAGAGTCAAGGTTTCCCTACTTACGCTCCTCTTTCTCCTCAATGTTTCCGTCCGCATCGCTTCGGCTAACGAATTGACTGAAAGCCTTGCCATCAAAGCCACCTCAAAAAACAGCGTCGCCGCAATGCCAGCCATCGAAGAATTGCGTTTGCGTGGACCAGCTGGAATGCAGGCTTTGATGCTTCAGTACAGGGACGAAATCGATCGTCGAATCGCAAATCCAACTTTACCGGCGACAGCGGAATGGCGACGTATTACTGCAGCTCTCGATGCAGTCAGTCAGCAGCGCAATAGTTATCTCTCGGGCCTTTACTGGTACACAGATATTAATCAGGCCCGCCAGATGTCGAAACAAACTGGAAAGCCGATCCTGTCTTTGCGACTTCTTGGAAAACTCACTGATGAACTCAGTTGCGCTAACAGCCGGTTCTTTCGCACGGTGCTTTACTCGAACGAAACCGTGTCTGCACAACTGCGCGAACATTTCGTATTGCACTGGCAGTCGTTTAGTTCAGTTCCTTTAATCACGATCGACTTTGGAGATGGACGCAAGCTTCAACGAACGATTACGGGCAACAGCATTCACTATGTCCTGGACTCAGACGGACGTGTCGTCGAAGCAATCCCGGGCCTTTATGGACCACAAACCTTTCTGCGAGTGCTTTCAGACAGCGAGACGTTAGTTAATAGTCTCAGAGGAAAGAGCAATGCCGAGAAACAGATTTTACTGGCTGACTACTACAAGACTCGCATAAACAAAATTTCGCTTGCGTGGCTGGACGACGTTACCAAAGTAGGAAAGAAACCCAAGGACATTCTTATACAAGTAGATGAAAAGGGAACAGCGATCGGTATCGCGTCACTGGCGGTCACTAAAATGGTTACGGAACTTCCCGCTTTACGGGCCATGAATGCTGGAGCAGAGGCGCTGGGACGAATCATGGACGAGCCGATGTGGCTGCAAATAGCCAATCTTCATCGTTCTGAAGCTGAGCTGGACGATCGCAGTATTGGCTTGATGAGAAAGCAGAATCCAGATATGTCGGAGGACGATTTTGCTGGTTTGAAAGTAACGTTCCAAACCTCATTAGCGATGGACACTGTTCGCAATGAGTATAGAATGCACACCCGTTTGCTTTCATGGTTATCACAAGAGCAGTGGCGCAACGACGTAGATAAACTTAACGACAAGGTGTATGCAGAAATGTTCTTCACACCCAAATCCGATCCATGGTTTGGTCTGCTGTCGCCGGGCGCTTATAACGCCATTGATAACGCTGGCGTGGTGAAGTAATTCATCTCTGTGTCTGAGTCTCTTAGAAATTCTCTGCGTCTCTGCGTCTCCGGCTTTGTACAAAAGTCAGATACCACCCGCTTTAGCAGTGTGGAGTCTCAACTTCCCGCTAATCGCCGCACTGAACTTTATGAGGAGATACCACCTGCTTCAGCAGCGTGGAGTTTCAACTTCTCGCTAGAGATCTTAGTGAAACACGGCTTTGTAGCGAAAAATTGAAACTCCACGCTGCTGAAGCAGGTGGTATCTAACGCTGGCTCGGAAACGGTAACTAGCGCGAAACTGAGGCTCCACACTGCTAAAGCAGGTGGTATCTGACTTTTTAGATTCGTGATGCAGTATTAATGCAGTAGCGCAGAGAACGCAGAGACGCAGAGAATTTCTAAGAGGCACAGAGACACAGAGAAAACAAAACAACTTCCCTACCTCTCACCGTTAGAGCATAATCCCCGCGCAAGCTAATCTTTTTTCTACGTGAGTCAAAACATGCGCCGAATCGTGCCCCTGCTACTTCTCTGTCTGCCCACCACTCTCTTTGCGCAATCCACGCAGGACAAAGTTCGTAGCTATCGCAAAGCTAACGAACACAAAATCGTCAACGAATTTATTTCCCTTCTCTCGCTACCCAACATAGCTGCCGACAATACCAACATTCGCAAGAATGCTGACTTCATTGTCGAAATGATGAAGCGCCGAAACCTGAACCCTCGGCTGCTTGAGGCGCAAACTGGCAATGTGCCGCCACTGGTTTTTGGTGAATGGAAAACACCAGGTGCCCAACGCACTGTAATCATCTACGCACACTACGACGGTCAACCCACCGACCCTAAACAATGGACCGGAACGTTACCCTGGACACCAACGTTTCGTTCTGCCGCCCATGACACAGGCGGTCAAATTCTTCCGGTTCCCACAGAAGGCCAGCCAATTAATCCTGAATGGCGAATCTATGCACGTTCCGCGTCAGACGATAAGGCCGGGGTTATGGCAATACTCACCGCGTTCGATGCGCTGAGAGCAAGTTCAATTAACTCTACTTCAAACATCAAATTCGTTTTTGAAGGCGAAGAAGAGGCAGGCTCCTCACACCTCGGCGAAATCATTCGACTCCACAAAGATCTTCTCGCAGCCGATGCGTGGATTATTTGCGATGGACCAGTCCACCAGTCAGGCGTTAAGGAAGTGGTCTTTGGAGCGCGCGGCGATGTAAACGTCGATGTAACGGTTTACGGAGCGAAGCGCCCGCTCCACAGCGGCCACTACGGTAACTGGGC
>JBKPQV010000434.1:0-3898 GCA_046734235.1 Acidobacteriota bacterium | reverse complement strand
GAGCGAAGCTTCCAAGGGCGCAGGTGGCGTTACGGAGAAAGTCTCTTCGTGAATGTGACATGATGGTTATCTCTGGATGTCGTACTGAGAAGATGTAGCGATCAGGTAAATAGCGACTCGAACGCGCTTCTGATGTCGAGTAGTAAGGTTGACGTCGTTCAAAGAATTCATTGCAGTAGTTATTGAAGTCTTCATTTGCGTCGACATCGTATTGTGCAAGAACAATGTATTCAGCGCGTCAACTACTGCATCTGAACCTGAAGCGAGTGAAAGTGCTTCGAGGTTGGCGGTGTCGATAGACGTACCGCGCGGTCGATCAGGACTCGCTGCCGTCGGAGTCGTGTTTGCCGTCACGCCGCTGTAGACGAGGGTGTTAATGTCGTTAGCTCGTCGAAGCGTCGTGGAAGTCGAAAGAATTCCAAACGCTGGTCCCAGAATCTTTGTACCCGGGACTTCGTAGTCAGGCTGGTAATAGCTGAACACCGTACTAGGTGCGTAGATTGGTTGATCCAAAGTACCAGTGAAATCTGTCGAAGATCGACCACCCAGGACACCGTCACTAGTGCTTGTCTTGTCGAACGACTTCACATTGAGAGCTCTCAGGAAACCGCTAATGTACTGTGCAGGTTCTCGAAGCTTGCCGAAGTTTGGAGCAGTCTTCACGTCGCCGCGAGCTTCCGGATCGAGCAGAATTGCCTGAATCACAGCCTTCATGTTGCCGCGAGCATTTGTGCAACCGGAGATTTGATACAAGCCATTACAGTCGTTATTAAAGACTGTGGCTACACGTTGGATATACGCGCCACTAGGATTGCTCGTCACCAAATGCTGGATAAGCTGTCTGCTGATGAATGGACCAACGTTCGAGTGATTGAAGATGTTGTCGAGCGCGAGCGTTAGATCGTTTTGCGCGCAGGTGACATTCGGTGCGCCACTTGTGCTTGGGCATTGAGGCGTCACCACTCCATTCAATAACGTCTTGGGGTTGAAATCGTGATTTGTTCCGGTTGCCCTGGGAACCATTGGATCACGCCAGTTTGCTGTACCCGGAGCAATTGTTCCCGGAACGAAGTTCCATCCAGTAAACACGCGCGTAAACTCATTAACCTGCGTTTGCCCGTATGAAGCGACTGGTAAACCTTGCGAATCGAGTTGCGGACTACCATCGATATTCAATACTGACGTTCCGATCGAAAATAGCTGCAACACTTCTCTCGCCCAGTTTTCATTTGGATTGGTCCTGGTGCTAAGTCTCATGTCGAGATACTCACCCATCGCAGGAGTAAGAGTGATCTCGTTAAGCAGGGTTCGGTAATTACCAAAAGCGTTTCTATCGAGTGCTTGAAGGTAAATGGTCATCCAGCTTGGACGATTGACTTCACCATTTGAAGAGACAACGAGGATCTGGTGTAACGCAAAGGCAACACGCTGGCGGAGCTGGTCTGGACCATAGAGCGAGTTGGTAAAGAACTGTCGCTGGACCGGATACATCGAGAAGTTGTCTCGAGTACAAACTGCCTGGTTGTAGTTCGGGTCGCCCGGACTACTCGTAGGACATGCGGTGCCATCTTCGGCCGGGAACGCCAAGTCAGGATAGTTTGAACCTTTCGCTGCGTTGATTGGTGCCATGCTGAACTGTTCATTCAACCAGGCCTGATAACCGATTGCTTTTAAGTGCGTGACTTCAGCAGGCGTCGGTCCCCATGTTGCTTGTTCAAGGAAACGAATAGCATCGGCGTCTGTCGGAGTGCTGGTAAACGAATCTGGAACGAGCGGCTGGTCCGCTGGCGGAGGTGAGGTCGGAGCGGGAGTAGCGACCGCGCCTGAGTCATCAGCAGGACCACCACCCGCGTGGCCAATTGCTACGCGCACACGATTGCTGCGCATTCCGTGTAGATTCAAACCGAGTAAGACGTCGCCAACGTCACCGATGTCGTCTGCTAGTCTGACAATAAACATGGTGATGCCTGGGAAATTAGGCACCTGGCCCATGAATTCAACTTTCAAAGGATAGAGTTTGCCGTTCACGTCCTGCACGTCGGCGGTAAACGCATTAACACCTTCGCCAGCGAGAAGCTGAACGTTCATGGCGAAGATGCAAAGGCGTGTTCTGGTGTCAGGGCTGTATTGAACTGTGGAAGTGAGCGGAAACGGTTCCGTTTTCATGGTGACGGATTCAAATGCGACCGCGCGTGTCCCGGTAGGATTGGTCACAGCGTCCTGCGCGTGGCTAATTAACGTAGGCGGCACAGCATTCCCAGCTCGAAGGGAGTTAAGAGCGCCGCTTGACGCAAGCAAGATCGCCAATGAGAAAAACCGGATGAAACTCCATAGGAAGAGACGCGGGGAACTGTGTTTCATATAGAACGGCTCCGTCACTTTGTCGTGGACAAGAACTTACATTGGTGAGAATTTTTTTGAATATCGGTGGAGGGGCCACCGGGTTATTGATCAACCCTGGTTCAACGTCAATATAGCATGTTTGTCATTTTGCCGGTCAACAGATTTTTAGACGGTTTAATGGACGATCTGGCCGAAAATTCTTAGAAGTTTTTAGGCAAATGAACGAGCGCTAATTCTTGGTCAATTGGAATCAAATTCTTGATCGCGAGTGAAAAAAGCATTGATTTCTATGCTGATTGATCGACTTGTTGGTCCAACTTTTGTTTGTCGCCATATGGCTACAAGGTTTTGTCGCCTGCAGTTAACAGACGATGAGGGGTGGCCCTCCCTAGCCACCCCTCGTGACAAAGTACCATCTCCGATCATGTGCCCTGGTCTTCGCCACACTTACTAGACAATGTAGGGCTGAAGTTTGTGACACTCGGCAAATACCGCCGACCGCAGTCGGTGGATTATTCATACCTAACCTACAAAACCTGCCCCCAGATTAACAGAGCAAATACCACCGACCGCAGTCGGTGGATTGTTCATACCTAACCTACAAAAGGAGCTACCAGAACGATCGAATACCACCGACCGCAGTCGGTGGATTGTTCATACCTAACCTAAGAAACCTGCTCCCAGATCGACTGAGGCGAATTTATCCTGCTGGCTCCTTTTGTAGGCTGGGTATGAACGATCCACCGACTGCGGTCGGTGGTATTCCAAATCGTTCTGCTGGCTACTTTTGTAGGCCGAGTATGAACGATCCACCGACTGCGGTCGGTGGTATTCCCCAATCGTCCTAGTAGCTCCTTTTCTAGGCTGGGTATGAACGATCCACCGACTACGGTCGGTGGTATTTGAGACCCGTTTGACACCTCGTGGCCACTTCCCTATTATCCAACCTGCCTCATTGCGGTACTGTGCGATATATATAAGGACTGCGACACAGGCTAACGCGGTTCGTCAGCTCAGCCGTTGAAGGAGGACATGTCGGGGCGTGGCTCAGCCTGGTAGAGCGCACGGTTCGGGACCGTGAGGTCGGAGGTTCGAATCCTCTCGCCCCGACCATGATTACTTAGCAAAAGTTAACTATGGGACCACTCAAGCGGGTGGTCCTTGGTGTTTTGTGCCGCGAATTGTGCCAAACGGTTTCGTTTAAGCGATTGCTTGAAAGCGACGGAGGGCAACGGCATCGGCCCCCTAGCCGGGAGTTCGACCTCTCAGCCGTGGGATAGGGCTCGGGAATCGATTTGAATGCGGAGCCACAAGCGTCGTGATGGTGGGGTGAGGACACTATCACATTGAGGCTGAACGCCTCCGCCAACCGAATATGGGCCAGCTCCAACGCTGGCCCTTCGGTTTTTGACGCCCTTATAGGTTCTTGCTGGAAGACATTTCTTTTTTGCACGAAGTCCTCTCACAGTGATTTAGGCGGGTACTGAAGTCGTAGTTCCTCTCGTTCTTCCTTCGTCAATGGACCATTTTTCAGCTTCTCAGCTTTGTATACCGC
>JBKPQV010000433.1:0-5229 GCA_046734235.1 Acidobacteriota bacterium | reverse complement strand
ATCTTACACAAGTTGTTTAGCGCTTGGAGTAGCGCAATACAACCTCAAACAGCTTCCCTCAGCCATCGAGTCATTTAAACGGGCGGTGCTGCTGAATGATAAATCAGTAAACGCAAACCTTTGGTTAGGGATTGCATTAAGACAGACTACTCGTCCCGATGAAGCCGAGAATTATCTAAGGCAGGCCGATCGCCTCGCCGATGGAAAGCTGCCAGATGTTCATTGGCAGTTGGCGCTGCTTTACAATCAGCTTAAAAGGTACAAAGAGGCGGCCGATGAGCTTGAGATCTTTTTGAAAGTCCAACCCGATTCTCAAGATCAGGAGTTGATTAAGAAATTGATCGCCAAGCTAAGGCAACAAAGCGCTAAATGATTGCTGATTTTTGATTGCTGATTGACGTGTTGGAAATACTTCAACTTGTCGAAGCATTTCTGACAGGTCAATCAGCAATCAGCAATCAGCAATCAGCAATAAAGAAAGGCCCGCCCGAGCTAACTCGAGCGGGCCAATTCATCTTAGCCTTTCAAACTAAAACACAAATCGGAAACCAAACCGCACTTGACGTGGTAACTGACGAGTGAGCGGCTGATTGAACCGCGCATCTCGTGCAATACTTCCGTTAGCAAGCCCGGCCAGGATCTGGTTCGTCAAACCTCCGTTGAATACCGCACGGAAGGTATTTAACTCACCAAGTCCATTGGCATTGCTGATGCCGAAGTTTCCATTCGTCAGAGAGTCTGGTGAAATCTGTGTCCAGGTACTGATGACATTGTTCTCGTTGAAAGCATTGAGAAGATTCATGTCAAACTTCAGCGCAAACCGACCCTCACGACCCAACCTTATAGTATGCGTCATCTGAAAATCGGTCTGTGTGTACACGGGGGTTCGACCCAGATCTCCACGCTCAGTTAAGAACGTGTAAGCTCCATAGAGCTGCACACGAGTTGAAAGCGGTGTTCCGCTCATGCCCTGGAAGGCCGCACCAAACTCAGTACTGTTCGTGCCAGAACCATCAATCTGGTGACCAAAGAAATCCTTCCAATCGACTGTGTAGGAACCAAAAGCCTTGAATACATGCGGGCGATCAGTTGCCAACACACCATTGTCTGGTTGTCCGTTCGTGTTGAAGCCAAGGAACGGAAGGTCAAAGAATCTATTTACGTTCGGGCTTGATCTACCAACGCCTAGAGCATCTGGTTCGTCCGAACTCGATAGACCAGAATAGTTACCAGTCAGGCGACTGTACGTGTAACTGGCATTAAAGAAATAGTTGTTGGTAAAGCGCTTGTCGACGCGTAATTCCATTGCGTTGTAGAGGCGCTTGGCCAATGGTGATGCCGGTAGACCCGGGGCGAAAGGCTGTGAAACGAGGCCCATACCCGGATTGGCAATGAAGAAGTTTTCGTTGCCGGCGGCATCAAAGAAGCCGACGTCTTCGATTGTCCGGTCGAGATTCTTGCGAGTGTAACGTCCGCTGATTACCCAGTTAGGGGTCAACCCATACTCAGAACCAACGGTGAATTCGGTTTGACGAGCTGGTTTGAGATCGGGATCGACACGGTTGTCTGAAGGATCGTTCGACGGTACTCGGAAATCAAGTGGTCCAACCAACGTATGAGATAGCGAGTAAGCCCTGGTGTAGGTTGTCCAATTCGGGTCTGCTAATGGGAAGAAGTATCGTAATAGCTGGTCACCACCGAATGATCCGCGTGGCAATTGATACTTGAACCGATCATAGAATTGGCCGTAACTGGCGAACACTTTCATGCGCCCGTCGCCAAAAACGTCATAGGCGAAGCCCAATCTCGGAGCGAGCTTGGAACCCCAACCAAACTTAATCGCCTGGCCATTTTCACTGAAGGACGGGACGTCCTCGTTCTCTAGCCGCAGACCAAGATTTAGAGTCAGCCGAGAAGTTGGCTGCCAACCATCCTGGACGTAGAGTGCGGTGTTAGTGCTAGAGGCAAGACCAACTGTCCCAAAGTCCTGCAGATAACCATAACCAAAGGACGTGCAAGGTCCAGTCGGACAGGTGCCTGGACCAATACCGCGATCTGACTGTCCCCAGAATAAGCGGATTTCGCCGATGCCAAAGTATCCTTGATTGACATCGTTGGATAACTTGTTGAGTTGATAACCAAATTTGAAGCTGTGTCGACCGGCAAGACTATCAACGAGATAACTTGCATCGGCGTCGAAAGTTTTTCTGATCGAGATGTCTTTGCTCGTCTTGGTAATGTCTGACGTGCTGTTGAATCCTGATGCGCACGGGTTTGTCGCAGGTACGCCTGCCGGACTGCCACCGTTCAAACAACGGATACGTGGGCCAGCCGGAACACCGTAAGAACTGTCTTTCTCATTTAGGTAGTTTCGGCCAAAACGAGAACTGACGATAAGCTTCGGAGTCGGAGTCCATGTTCCGCTGATAGTGAAGTTGTTCGCGGCTACGCGGCCACCCAATTGACTGTAGTCGTTGGAAGGCGGAGCCGAGGTTGTATACGACGGTATCTGACCGTGTTCGCGTTGCGGGCTGTAAGTGAATGTGCCAGACACGCGAAGGTTATCTGTAATCGAAGTGTCGATACGAGCAAACTCATAGTCGTTACGTAGACTTCGCTCATAGTCAACGGTTTGACCTGTCGGATAGCGAAAAGCGCGATCAACCCGATAGAACTGCGGAGCGGCGCTGACCAAAAACCATGCACGATTCTTGATAATTGGGCCACTGATCGTGGCACTCGGAAATGTATTCAGAAAGGTGTCTCCCGGCGGATTGATATAGCTGAGCAAAGAGGCGCTGGTGTTCTGAATCAGAGGGTTCGCAAGATACTGCGGATCGCTATTATTGACCTTACCCGTAAGCGTTTGGCGTGCACTAAGGCTGCTGGTCTCGAATTGCATACCAAACTCGCCATGAAAATCGTTACCACCACTCTTAGTCACGACATTGATAACGCCACCAGTAGCGCCGCCAAACTCTGCGTCAAATCCACTCGACTTGACTTGCACTTCCTGAACAAATTGGAATGGAAGGTTGTTGGTGTCGCGTAGCTGGCCAGTACGGAAGTTTGTTACTTCAGAACCATCGATAACGAATGTGTTTTCCGCTCCGCTGGAACCATCTACCTGGTAACCGCGACTTAGCGGTTCTTGTCTCGTTGCTCCAGACATCTGCAGAATACTATCCATCCTGGTCCCCTTCGGGGAAAGGTTGATGATGTCTGCGGTTATGTTTGTTTGAATCTTGTTCGATGAAGTGTCGATTGCGGCAACGTCTGCAGTAGTGATCTGCACATTTGCCGAAACCTCACCCGCGTTCAGCTTGATGTCGGCCGTCGTAGCCCGGCCTAGCGTGACACGAATGTTTTCACTTTTTTCGGTAGCGAAGTTGGCAGCACTCGTTGTTATCGAGTACGTACCAACGGGCACTTGCAAAATGCGGTAAGAGCCTTCCTCGTTTGTAGTGACAGAACGACTGAAGGCATTACCTTCAACCAACACTGTCGCACCAGCGATTCGGGCTCCCTGCGCATCGACTACGGTACCTTCGATGATACCCCAGGTCTCTTGTCCATTTGCCATACCAGCGAGGCAAAGACAGATGAGCAGTAGGCTCGAAATTCTTAATAGGTTCATTCTCGTTTCTCCTTAAATCTAAGCAGGAAGATTAGAAGAGCTTTCTTCCGGATGCTTGGGTGACTTTCCGTGAGTCTGTCTCTCAGCTGACTTTGGCTCTCCAAAAAGATGAAGTGATCCATTTCCGAGAGACTCTAGAAAGTGCAACGACTGTGCCCTAGCGACTCGCGAACAGTTCACACTTGCCAAAAGCCAGTTCGTCACTCGAAGGAGCCCGCTCGTATCAAAAACTAAAAACTCGTAGTTGTGTTATTTGGATTAGAGGCGAGGCAACTTGCACTAAATGGATTGATCCAATGAAATAATTTTTCCTGGACTGCGGGTGACTACATTTTTTTGGAGGGGAATGTAAGCCCTGATTTAGCTTGTAGGTCTGCTTGATATGCTTTAGTCGCGCTCGCAAACTCTTCGCCGCTGAGCGGGCTAAGCATAGAGCCCAGGGTGGAGCGAAGCGGAACCCTGGGTCGATTACGAACTGCTAATGCGTCCCAACGGGACGCGAGCCGATTACTTAAATGGTCAAATCTTAACCGCAGATCAAATCAATCAACGCCCCACTGCATTGGTATACGGTTGGTTCATTGCTCGCGTCCTTTCAGGACGCACATATGATTGCGAACTTTACTCAGGGTTCCGCTTCGCTGCACCCGGGGCTCTATGCTTGGGCCGCTTCGCGGCGGTTTTGATAAGGATTACCGTGCGGCCGCTTTCTCACCAATGAACGTCTTCGGCGTCCAATATGAGTGACCCTGGGCGTCTTTGAAATGGACCATCAAACTCGTACTGTTATGGGCGATCTGGCGTTCCACTGTGTTAGGAAGCACGAAGGTAAGTACGCCAGAAATCTGCGCTCCAGCAGCCACTGGTGTAGAGATAGTTTTTAACGCTAAATCTTCCTTTGCGAGATCAACAGTTTTGGTCTCACTGCCAGGAAGATCCACGACCCCATTAATATGAACAGCATCCATACCAGTGGGAACACCTTTCGCCGGCGAGTTCACTTCCAGCTTCCAGTCTGTCAAAACACTTGGTGAACCAGAATTTGCGACTGTTACCACCAGAGTGACAGCCAGGTCATTGCTGCGACCGGGAACTCCATACAATGAGACGTTTTTAATAAGCCCTCGAAAAGACGGAGCTTTTGCCGTTGCGTTTTCGTCGGTCTTAACTTTTGATGAACCGCTTGCCGCTTGGTTATTAGCAGAGTTAGAGGTTGTTGGTTGCTTTTGAGAACAACCAATGATCAAACCTGCAACCAAGATCAAAGTGAAGGCGTAAAGGATGACTGGCCGCATGGGTTAACTACCCGGGATGTAGGGCCGGGACTGCACTATGTAGATCTGACCTTTCATGTATGCCCATTCGATATCTTGATCTCGACTACCAAAGACTCGCTTGATTTCATTAGCTGCACCAACCAATCGCCGAATCACTTCGTCGGTCAGTACCACTCGATCGCCTGTGATCGGCACTTCTTTTACGCCACCATTGTCATCAAACGTCAAAAGGCTATCCTCTGCTGAGCGAGTTAAGACCTGGATCGCATTTGTTCGCGGCCGAAAAATGATCTGTTCTGCAATCCGCTGCCCTTC
>JBKPQV010000432.1:0-10413 GCA_046734235.1 Acidobacteriota bacterium | reverse complement strand
GGGTTCCATCATTAGCTAAAGCACCAATTGTCGAAACTCGAGTATGTCAGTACGAAAACACTTCAAACGGCGATTTTCTAATTGACCGTCACCCAAATTTAGAAAACGTTTGGCTGGTGGGTGGTGGATCGGGGCACGGATTCAAGCATGGACCAGTTGTAGGTGAACATGTAACAGGGCTAATTGCCGGTACTACCTCTCCGGAGATCAGATTCGCCCTATCCACTAAACGCTTACAAGAACGACAAATCTTCTAGCCAGCCTTCTCCTAAAGTCAGAAGTAGAAAAGTAGCGCGCGTGTCTAGCTTGAAAAGCCATGTAATTAATGTTACGCATTAGAAAATTCGTTCGATAGTTTTGTTCTTGAGTTTTCTCCCAGGGTTCCGCTTCGCTTTGCCCCTGGGCTATATTCTTGGGCCGCTTCGCGGCAAAGACTGCGATACTTGAAATGCTCTAAATGAAATGAGACAACCCGCTTCTCAATGGGTTAACTGCCTGGCAATTGGATTTGGTGGGTTAGCGCTGCTGCTACCACAGATTAATCCATATTTTACTTACACGTTTCCGCACTTTTTGGTTTTAGGTGGGATTCTCGCTTTTCTTTGGCCGGAACGTGGATGGCGAGGTGGTTTGTGGCTGGCTGTTCCTGGACTGATCTTAGGTATAACCAATGTGGCAGTGGGTCCAGACTTAAGTGAACTGTCGGACGCTGCAATTGTCGTCGTCGAAGCTGTAATAGCGGGAGGAGTCACTGGCTGGTTGGGATCTCGTTATTCTCCCCGACGGTTACACTTCGGAGGGCTCCGCTAACGAGCCTTCCAATTGTCCGCTAACCAATTTGGCTCTCTCTAATACTCCGGTTCACAGAAGATCGTGAAACGTTCTCGAAACTAAGTGGCTGCAGAACTTTCGATTATCATAGTGAACTGGAACGCCGGCGAGTTTCTCACTCGATGTGTCGACTCGATCGCTAACTCCGCCATTCAAACTCCATACGACATCATCGTCATCGATAATGCGTCGACGGACAACAGCCTCGCTCTGTTAGAGTCCCAGAACCGCCTGGCGCAAGGCGCAAAGTTGCAAATAGTAAGGAATCAGGAAAACGTAGGATTTGGGAGAGCCAACAACCAGGCCTTTAAGCTGACGAACGCACCATTCCTGTTCTGTTTGAATCCGGACACCGAAATTAAACCGGGTGCGATCGATACGCTAATCAAGGCAATTCAAGAAGATTCGCGGATTGGCGGTTGTGGTCCAAGGTTATTGAATTCTGACGGATCTACTCAAACGAGTGTGTATTTCAATCCACCAACTGCCTGGCACACATTTTTTTGGCAGTTGGGACTTTACTCAGTGCTACCGAGTCGGATTCGCGGCGAGATTCTGCTGGGCAGACATTGGCAACACAATCACAAACGCGATGTTCCGATGATCACTGGCGCCGCGTTCCTTGTACGCAGAACCGTCATTGAAGAGGTAGGCGGTTTCAATGAAGACTTCCACATGTACGCCGAGGACAATGAATGGTGTTGGCGGATCAGGCGCTCCGGTTGGAGGTTGGTATTTGACCCCGCCGCAGAGGTCATTCATCGGGGAGGCGTCAGCTCGACTGCCCGGTGGTCTAACGCAGAAATGTACCGTGTACATCTGGATGCTGGTTTCCAATTCGAGCAGCTAGCGCTTTCCCGCTTGGGCCTGATTGCGAATCAGTTGGCCAATGTCCTGGTAGTGACAGCTCAGATAGGAATAAGGAAGATCAGAAGAATCGGAGGACTTGATCTGTCCGAGTTAATCCTGATCAGGAATATCCATCGTGAGCACCTAAGGAAGGCTCTCAGTTTAAGAAGGACAGAATCCACTGCGCTCAAAGGGACCTAACTTTAAAAGGCTCCAGCAAGAATCAAAACGGAAAAACTTAACCACAAAGGCCCACAGACGCTAAGACACAAATGCAACTTATGAGGAGCGGTTCGTGTCTTTGAGTCTTCGTGTCTTTGTGGTTAAGTTGTGCATTCCAAACTTTGGAAAAAAACTTAACCACAAAGGCCCAAAGGCACTAAGACACAAATGCAACTTATGAAAGCGGTTCGTGTCTTTGAGTCTTCGTGTCTTTGTGGTTAAGTTGGGCATTCCAGACTTTTCACACTGTCTCTAAAGGCCGATGGTGTCTGATTCTTGCAAGAAGCTTCAGCTTGTCTAATAGGAAAGGGCAGGCACGAGGCCCACCCTTTGCTGTATCGAAATTGAGGCGATCGAGGCTATGGCTTGGTTGGGTTAGAGTGATAATCCTCCAACAACTTCTGAGCCCGAATGCTTGGGCTGATCAATGCAAGCTTTTGTGACCAATCGTACCCGCTAAAAACGCCAACAACCTCAGCCTTGGAGTTATAGACTGGACTGCCTGAGAAACCATCGCGACTGTCAATTTTTACCGACCAATACTCCTGGTTCCCCAGCATGTAGTTACCATAAAAGCTGCCGTGACTGACGATTTTGTCACCATGCGGTCGGGCAATCAGAAACAGCTTGTCGTCCTTGGTAGGTGATGTTTGAAAGGTCGGCGCCTTGGCCTCCTTGGAGGACCGGCACATCTCCAATAATGCCAGATCAGCTTCCTTATCAACTTTTATTACTTTGGCGCGACAGCCCTCGACATAAACTCGAACGCTGAGTTCATCTTCAGATCGGAAACCCAACATCATCTTTTTCGTGTTACTCAGGTTTCCGGAAATTACGTGATACGCCGTCATCACCAAGCCGTTTCCAACCAGGAAACCGGTCGCATACCCGTTTGGGCCGACGTCGAACAATACAGAAATCGCATGCTCAAGCGGATTTTGTTCTTTCTTGGTGAATTCGAGTTCGAGTGAAAGCGTATAGCGCTCCTGCTGCTTCAACAGGCGAGAGGAATTTGCATCCGCCAAACAGAGTGGAGTCAGCAACAACGTCACGAGGGCCATACAGGTAAGACTGATAAGCTTCCGTTTCATCCGGGCCTCCGTATGTTCTGAAATATCTGCGCGTCTGAACCGGTCAGTTGGGGGGTCAACCGGTTCAACCTGAGAAATTAAATAAAAACCCGAGTCAACTGGGCCGTGGGGCAGGCCTTTGAACAAGACCAGATCTGGCGATGATTATGACAACCTGAAAAGGAACCGGAGCATTTTAGGGTGACACTCGGCGATACGCAACATTTTTGCGGTCTTCTAGGACAATATTATTTGGCGGACGCTTTTCGCTGCTTAGTTTCGGTGAGGCGGCCGTAGTCCGGGTGCAGGTAAACGAGGCGCCCGCCCACAATTGTCGCCACCGCGGCACCGTGCAAAGTCCGACCGTGAAACGGTGTGTTGCGACTCTTGGATTTCGACTTGTTTACATCAAATACCCATTCAAACTGGGGGTCAAGAATGGTTATGTCGGCATGTGCGTTTGCCTTCAGCGACCCGCGTTCACTGAGGCCAAAAATCCGTGCAGGGTTAGTCGAACACATTTGCACGACTCGTTCCAGGTCGATCAATCCTCGATGGACAAGGTCAAATGCCAGGCCAACAGCAGTTTCAAGTCCCGTTATCCCAAAAGGCGCTTGATCAAACTCGAGGACCTTCTCATCAAAGTGGTGTGGAGCGTGATCAGTAGCGATTGCGTCGATCGTGCCGTCCTTGATTCCTTCCAGTATGGCTTCAACGTGATCCTTACTACGCAGTGGTGGACTCATCTTGGTGTTAGTGTCGTAATCAGACACGGCTTCATCTGTAAGCGTCCAATGGTGCGGCGTCACTTCGCAAGTAACCGCCAAACCTTCTCGCTTGGCTGCTCGAATCGCTTCCAGAGCACCGCTAGTAGACACGTGCGCTATGTGTACGTTTGCACCCGATAGTTTTGCCAGGACGCAATCACGAACCACATCGACATCTTCTGCTGCTGCAGGCATCCCTTTCAGTCCCAATATCAAAGACCAACGTCCTTCGTGCATTACTCCCCCCGCGCTCAGCGAGGCATCCTGACAATGATCGACAACAGTCAACCCAAAACCACGCGCGTACTCCATTGCTCGCCGCATCATCGACGCGTTCGGCACGGGACGTCCATCGTCAGAGACCGCGACGATACCAGCGTTCTTCATCTCGCCCATCTCTGCGAGCTCTTTCCCGCTACTACCCTTCGTGATAGCTCCGATTGGAAATACGTTAGCTAATTGCGCCGCTTCTCCCTGCTCAATCATGAACCGGGTTACAGCTGGATTGTCGTTGATCGGATCTGTGTTAGGCATTGCGCAAACACTAGTCCAGCCGCCTGAGACGGCAGCAGCGACACCGGTTGCGATTGTTTCTTTGTATTCTTGTCCAGGCTCACGAAGATGTGTGTGCAGATCAATAAAGCCAGGCGCGACGACCAGGCCCGTCGCATCGAAAACCTGCGCGTCCTCAGGTACTGGCTCTGCTCGATCAAGGACACTCACGATGCGCCCATCTTCAACCAGAAGATTCCGACCGGCATTTATCTCTTGCGCCGGATCAATCACGTATCCATTTGCAATCAACAACTTCATTCGTTATTCACCGTCTGTTTCAGTATGCCCACCTGCAAGCAAGTATAAAACGGCCATTCTTACAGCAACACCATTGGTAACTTGATCAAGAATTAATGACCGACTCCCGTCTGCTATTTCCGAAGAAATCTCCACTCCACGATTCATAGGACCCGGATGCATTACAATCGCGTCCTTGTTTGCCCGTTCCAAATGGCGAGAATTTAGTCCGTAGTGAACTGCATATTCCCTCATTGACGGAAAGAACGCCGCATCCTGTCTCTCTCTTTGTATTCGCAGGATCATTACGACATCAGCGCCTTCTATTGCATCTTCCAGGCGGTTCTCGATTGTTAGACCCGCGTCAACTAACTCCGAAAATTCGCGAGGTACAAGTGTGCCCGGCCCACTGACCGTTACGGTCGCTCCCAGCTTGGTCAGCAAATAGACATTTGAGCGAGCGACGCGCGAGTGGAGTATATCGCCCAGGATCGCTATCTTGAGTCCTGCAATCTTTCCTTTGAACTCCCGAATAGTAAGTGCGTCCAATAGAGCTTGAGTCGGGTGTTCATGTGAGCCATCACCCGCATTCACAATAGGTGCATTGCACATGCGCGCCAGGTGCTGTGGCGCACCCGCCATCGAATGCCTGATCACAATGCAATCGGGCGACATCGCTTCGAGATTCCGTGCGGTGTCGAGCAGGGTCTCGCCCTTGGATACACTGGAAGTTGAAACGCTGACATTTACAGCATCAGCCGACAATCGTTTAGCGGCAATTTCAAATGATGTGCGGGTGCGAGTTGACGGCTCAAAAAAGAGATTGATCACTGTTCTGCCGCGCAGTGCCGGAACCTTTTTGATTTCGCGCTTGGAAACATCGCGAAATGTTTCAGCAGTGTCGAGGAGATAATTGATCTCTCCTGCAGCGAGTTCACGGATTCCCAGTAAATGGCGGCGAGTGAAGGTTTCTTGCATTGTAATCACGTCAGTAGACTGTGCAAAACTGAAGGAAAGAAATCTTAACCACAACGGCTCGAAGACACTAAGGCACAAATTTCAAAATGTTGATGTAGATTCCTAACTTTGTGTCTTCGTGATTTTGTAACTTTGTGGTTAAGGTTCTTTCCACACCGAGTTTCCATGCTTTCGATTGCGCGTGTTTCAGGTGCAATCGTCAAAGTATCAAAAAAAAAGCGGCCACTTGGCCGCTTCTCTCAAGCCGTGTCTGACGGCCGCTCGACAATAACCACGCCTTCTTCTTCATCGAAATCCTGTAGCATCACCTTAATAATCTCGCTCTTCTTTGTGGGAACCAGCTTACCAATGTAATCAGCTTGAATTGGTAGCTCTCGATGCTCTTTGCCTCGATCAATGAGGACCGCAAGCTGGACGCGCCGAGGGCGACCAAAGTCGATTAACTGATCAAGTGCAGCTCGAATCGTTCGCCCCGTGTATAACACGTCGTCGATTAGCACTATGTTTCGATTTTCAATATCACCGGGAAGCTCGGTTCGATTCACAACCGGCTTCGCACCAACGGTAGAGAGATCGTCACGATAAAGCGTTATGTCGAGAACTCCAACGGGCGGCCGCGAGCCTTCCAAATCAGCGATTTTATCGGCCATTCGTTCGGCGAGAGGAACGCCTCTACGTCGAATACCAACCAGAAACAGGTCGTTGGTGCCGTGATTCTCTTCTACGATTTCGGAAGAAAGACGAGCAAGTGCGCGATTAATTCGCGGCCCATCCATGATGCGTGCTTTCTCTAAGAAATCCATGCGTCGGGGATACTAGCAAGAAGGTTATTGACGTGACAAGGAGTGCGATAACACGTTTGTCAGTGGTCAGTGGTCAGTGGTCAGTAGTCCGTGGTCAGTAGTCAGTAGTCAGTAGTCAGTAGTCAGTAGTCAGTAGTCAGTGGTCAGTGGTCAGTCGTGGGTGGTCAATAGTCAGTGGTAAGGGTTCATGCCTTTAGTAACCCGCTTATTCTAAATAGTGACGCTGGTCCTGGGAGCGCACGCGTCCCCGCGTGCCCCCTTGGCTAGATTGCTCCTGTTTGGATAAGAAGATTCCATGTCCGCTGTTGCAATCAGAGGTTAGTGTTGCCGAGAGGCACGCGGGGACGCGTGCGCTCCCAGGACCAGCGTTCGTGTTTAGAATAGTCGGGTTACTAAAGGCATGAGATATTATGAACCTTGTCTACTGACCACCGACGACTGACCCACTGACTACTGACCACTGACCACTGACTACTGACCACTGACCACTGACCACTGACCACTGACCACTGACTACTGACCACTGACTACTGACTACTGACTACTGACGGCTAAAGCAGATCGGACACCTTTATCTTGTCACCAGCACACACCTCTGCTAGTCTGCAACCGAATTTAGACTCGGCCATTCATGGTCTACCGCTCACTTTTGCGACCGCTTCTCTTTCGTCTCCCGCCGGAGACAGCTCACCATTTGGCCCTAAAGTCTCTCAAATTGGTGGGGCCGATTAACGCACTAGTTTCACCAAGGATTAAAGTCGACGATCTTTCGATTTCGTGCTTTGGCTTAAACTTCCCCAACCCTATTGGACTTGCAGCAGGTTTTGACAAGGATGGAGTCGCGCTCTCCGAATTGTCATCGCTAGGTTTTGGCCATATCGAAGCGGGGACGGTGACTTATCACCCACAACCTGGCAATCCACGTCCTCGTCTCTTCCGCCTACCTAAGGATCAAGCTCTTATCAATAGAGCAGGCTTCAATAACGAAGGCGCAGCAGCGTTCACTCAACGGGTAACCGCAAAGCGGCCCAATTGCGTTTTAGGCGTCAGTATTGGAAAAAGCAAGATAACCGCACTGGAAGACGCAATAGAGGATTACCTGAACAGCTTCGACCTTGTGTACGGAGTCGCCGACTACGTCGCAGTTAATGTTAGTTCACCAAACACTCCTCAACTGCGCCAACTGCAACATCGAGAACATCTAAGTGCATTATTGAGCGCGCTCCAGACTCGTAATCTAGAGTTGCAGTCCGGTCGGGAACGGCCGATACCACTGTTGGTCAAACTTTCACCTGACTTAACTCGATCTGAAGTCGAGGAGATCGTCGAGGTCACTGAGCAACTTGGAATCGATGGGATCATCGCTACAAATACCACCATCGGACGCGAAAATCTAAAGTCAACAAAAGATGAAATCATCGCCTGTGGCGAAGGCGGACTCAGCGGCAAACCCCTAAAATCTCAATCAACTGCCATGATTCAGTTGCTATATCAGTTGACTAAAGGAAAAACACCAATCATCGGTGTTGGTGGCGTCTTTACCGCCAGTGATGCATGGGAGAAAATCGCGGCTGGCGCGAGCCTGGTGCAACTTTATACAGGATTTATTTACGAGGGACCTTTTGTTGCAAGGCGAATTGTAGAAGGTCTGCGAGAGATTATGAGGCGAGAAGGTTTTAAGCAGCTTGAAGAGGCGATTGGTTGTAAGAACAACTTAAAATAGAGGAGATACATGCCGGCAAAAGATAAACTAATTGTCGCTCTCGACGTTGATGTCGCTGAAGCAAAGCGACTGGTAGAACAACTTCAAGATGTTGTTGGGATGTTTAAGGTGGGTTCCCAACTCTTCACAAAGACTGGTCCTGATTTAGTCAGGACTATCATCGAACGCGGCAACAAAGTATTTCTTGATCTAAAGTTTCATGACATTCCTCATCAAGTAGAGGGCTCATCAAAAAGCGCGGCCGAACTCGGGGTGTCGTTGTTCACGTTACACGCCAGCGGCGGCACGGAGATGATGCGCCGTGCGGTCGATGCTGTGTTAGACGTTTCCACTCGAACCGGTCGTGAGCGCTCTAAGATCCTGGCTGTGAGCGTATTGACAAGCATCGACGACTCAACACTTGCTGAAATCGGAGTCGTGGGAAGTTCACCAGATACTGTCCAAAGATTGGTTAGATTAGCGCAGGAGGCCGGAGTCGATGGGTGTGTGTCTTCACCTCAAGAGACCGCAAATATTAAAGCCACAACGAGGTCCGGTTTCCTTGTAGTAAACCCTGGCATCAGGCCTGCTGCCGGTCCTAAAACTGCGACCAACGATGACCAGAAAAGAATCGACACACCAGGGTCAGCTATTCTTGCAGGCGCCGATTATCTTGTGGTGGGCAGGCCGATTACCTCCGCAGCGGATCCGGTCGAGTCAGCTCGTCAGATTGTGGCTGAGATAGACTCCGCGCTACAAAGCAAATCGGAACAAGCAATGCGCTCAAACGTGTAAACTAGAGCGGGGCACTTACATTTGCCCAACTCTTGATTTGAAACTATCATGCGACGGTGAATCTCAGTTTGAATCCCCGGATCAATTTCAATTTACTCATTCTACTTTTCGCGCTCGCATTTCCGGTTCTTGCTCAGGAAGGAAATGGTGGCGGCTCGCTTCCCTTCTCACAAGCGCCTTACAAAGTAGGAGAACATCTGACCTATGACGTGTCATTTTCGAATTTCCTTTCAGTAGCACATGTAGACCTGCAGGTGATCTCGCAAGGCACTTTTTCGGGTCGCGATTCAATCCAGTTACGGGGCCATGCGCAGACCACCGGAGTTGTAAACGTGGCGCTTTTCTCGATCAATAACGACTATACAACTTATGTTGATCCGACAAACGGACTGCCATTTCACTCCCTGCAAGTGATTCGGGATGCGACTCGAGCGAACGAACTATCACTTGATATGAATCAAGCTGCGGGAACTGACGCTATACCACCCAGGCAGTCGTTTTCTTCGGGTACCTATGATTTTCTATCTGCCTTTTATCGGGTTCGCGCACTTCCGCTGCGAACCGGAGCCTTCTATAACCTGAACGTTCGTGGCGAAGCGCAGGAGTATCAGATAACACTTAAAGTAGTCGGAACTGAGGTAATTAAGACAAACGTTGGTTCATTCACAACCATCGTCACGGAAATTCGAGCGCCGAACAATTCACTGTTCAAAAACGCGAAGGCTTATTTCAGCGATGATGAACGTCACGTTCCGGTCTTAATTACTGCGCGGGTAAGCACAGGTAATTTGCGGGTTGAACTTGCCGGTACAGAATTTGTGAAGCCTCAACCAGGTGCGAGCCCAACACCAACTCCGCCAGTTGCCCTAGCAACGCCGACTCCTACACCGGTAAGAACGACACCGCCTCCCACAGCTGGCATTGGAGATTGGCCATTTACAATTGGTGAACAGTTGAACTATCAAGTTTTTATTGGTGCCAGCAACACGCCACTTGGACTTGCTACTTTTCAGGTAAAGAGTCGATCTAAGTACTTCGATCGAGATGGTCTCTATCTCATCGTTAATGCTCAAACTACCGGCGCAGCTGCGAAATTGTTTGTGGCGAATGACCAGATTGAAAGTTACGTTGATCCTGTTTCGCTTCTTCCCTATCGCACAGTTTCCAATCGGAGCGAAGGTAAGCGACGGATAAATCAAACACTTACTGTTAATCAGAACCAGGGAAGCGCTGTCTCAGATAAAGGACAACAGATTCAAATACCCATCGGCACGCATGACTACCTATCGCTCTTTTATGCGACGCGTACATTTGACTTAACGCCGAATAAGAGGAGTGCAATTTCGATTCTCGCAGAGGGCAAACCCAAAACGGTCTTCATCCAGGCTTTGAAAAGGGAGACCATTGAATTGGGCGATCAAAAATTGCCGGCAATTTCGTTAAGTCTCACAACCGACGATCCACAAGCTGACAAATACCAATTCCGAATTTGGATCAGTAACGATAAAAGGCGTCTACCTTTGCGGATGCTCTGCATGACTGAACTGGGCCCGCTACGCGCCGATCTGGCAATAGTTCCCACCGCGTCTCATTAAGAACTCTGC
>JBKPQV010000431.1:0-3242 GCA_046734235.1 Acidobacteriota bacterium | reverse complement strand
ACGATGGCTGACACAAACAACTGTCCAGCAGATGTAAACGACACAGCTGCGTTATTGATAGGTCCGTTGGTAAGTGAGAAAGAGCGCAATTCCTTACCGGTGGTAAGATCGAAAGTGATGACGACTGATCTGGCCGCGCCTGCCACAACGGCTGCTAATAGCGTGGCGTCTCCAGTAATTGCGACCGCCACTTCTTGATCGACAATACTTGAAGAAGTTAGTTCGATAGTCCGAAGTTCCTGCCAATTGTCGACTTCCCACGTAGTGGCTATCAGGCCGCTGCTTGTTGGAGTTGTTGCGGTCAGAGTTTTATCGTTCTGACTAAAATGGAGGAAAGCTGTGTTAGCTGAGGCAGCGCGGGGAATTGCAAGCGTTTGGATGACGCGTCCAGTAATGACGTCCCATATTTTAACTGATCGGTGATCGGCGGCTGTAGCAAGCAAAAGGCTGTTGCGGCTAAACGCTACAAACGGAGAGTTCGCTTGACCTTGGATCCCGCTTGAAAGATTGCGCAATTCACGGCCCGTGGCAATTTCCCACAACCTGACTAATCCATTTCGCGGCGATGTTGTAACGAGGAGCTTCCCATCAGGGCTAAAGACGAGGCGCGACACTCCAAAACTGTTCTCGGCCGTTTGCAGGATCAGTTCTGGTTTGGCTTCTCGGGTCCTGTCAAATTGCGCCTTGCTTTGTTGAGAAATGTTAGTCGTGCCGTTCGCTTGTTCTTCCCAGGAAAAAAAATGTCTCGAAGGATTTGTTAGAAATGTTTGGGCGAAGACGTCAACTCGATAAGCTACTACGTGAAGAATAATAGCAAGGAGGAAAACACCTGAGGTGACAACCCGATTGCTCTCACTGTTGGTCATTTGGATCATGGAATACCCAGCCGCGCAGCTCTCAATTGACAACAATCGGGTTGGTTGCCGGGGAATATTATTGAACTAGATCGGTATGAATCAAGACAGGGAAGACGTTGCCTTGACGGCTAGTTGCATTATCAGGGGCTTGTGTCGTTTGGTGAGATTAGATGTTTTCCTTTTTGTTAACAATCACACGCCGCCTAAGTATTGTGTTTAGATTTAGGCGTTCCGTCTTGTACGGGCGCACCTTTTTGCCTGCATCGAGTTCTTCCCAATCTGCCTCCTTATAAAACCCGAGGACAATAGTGTCACCTTTGTTTGAGAGTATTCGAACCCATCGGCGAAAGAAAACCTCGCCTCGCCAAGGATCAACTACCGCAACATAGGAAGCACCTAAACCACCGTCCTCCATCGTGACAAGTAGAGCTTGCTTCTTGTGGCTTGTAGTGACCTCTTTGACCTTCTCGACCATAAAATACTCGGACATTATTCGCTTGTGATTGCCCCTTACGACGTCGTAAAGATGCAAGCTCTGACCTTCGTTCTCGTAACCACCGGCACCTTCACTTGATGAAAACACAACGTGTCGCCCACCGTTGATGATCCAAGCTTGCTGTGCCTGGTCGGTTACCTTTTTCTCAGTTCCGGCAGCAGTAATAAACAGCGCTCCGTAGATGTCCTGGTCACGCATGTCAATTCGCACCTGCGTGGCCCGCTGCTCTCCTGTTTGCGCGTTCGCTGCCGGCAGATACACAAATAAGACACTCAGGGCTACGATCGCGATCATCATTTCAATTCTTTTGCAGTTTTTCATAGTTGACTAGTTAGTTAATCACAGTATTCTACGACTTTTCCTAACAGGATGGATTGCTTTTCTATGTTCATAAAAGAAGTTAGAACACACCCGCGCAGAAGTTTTCTCCTTATGGCGGTTGTTGTGGTCACAGACGATCCACGAATTCACACGAATTAACACGATTAAGAACTGCTACTTGAATGTCATTAAAATGTTGACATCGAACCTCGGTTGAAACTATTGTGCCGCCGTCCCGGTAGGTGGGCTATTCTCACGCGCTGTTGTCCTTGCTAGCTTGCTAAACAGTTGCGATACAAATTCCAATGTCTTGAACACAGGTATGGATTTGGTTTTCTCGAATACCGAATCATCGTCACGACGAGATACGAACGTTTTAGCGTTAACTACCAACAGAACTCCTAAACAAGGAAAGGAGTCGTTCGATGGCTGTGCAGCAACTTCGTACGCGCAAGCTCACTATCATCGCGCAAGATCCAAGTATACGGGTTAATGGAAAGCTTCTTCGGACAGAAGTGGAGATTCCTGCGGAAGAGCTTCAACCAGGACCATGGGGTTACCGGGTCCAAACACTCGATTACGATTGCTCAACCGGCACCTTATACAAGCCACGTGAGTACCCGAAGCTAATAGACGGTATAAAGGATGATCCCTACAAAGGAGCGAGCGATGCGCAACTGCTTTCGGATCCAAACTTCCATGCGCAGAACGTCTACGCAATCGTAATGCGCATCCTCGCACGCTTCGAGTTTGCATTGGGCCGACGCGTGAGCTGGAACTTCTATGGCCACCAAATCAAGGTGGCTCCGCATGCGTTTGCTGAAGCCAACGCCTTTTACTCTGAAGATGATCAGGCACTCTTGTTCGGTTATTTTCCTGGCCGCGACCAAATGGTCTACTGTTGTCTTTCTCACGACATCGTGGCGCACGAAACGACGCATGCACTCTTAGACGGATTACGAGAACGCTATACCGATCCATCCTCACCTGAGCAGGCCGGTTTTCATGAAGGCTTTGCCGATATAGTTGCATTGTTATCGGTTTTTGCCCTGCCAAAAATCGCAGAAACAATAATTGATTTCAACACTCCAAGCAGGGACCGCAGCCGGATTGCGAGCAAGCTGTTGACTGTGGAGAAACTGCGCCAATCGATGTTACTTGGGCTTGCCAAAGAGATGGGGGCTGAGCTGCCTGCCATTCGCGGTAACGTCTTGCGCCGCTCAGTTGAACTCGAGCCTTCGCGAAAATATATAAATGAGACTGAGTTCGAGGAACCGCATCGACGTGGGGAAATTCTGGTGGCCGCAGTTATGAACGCGTTTTTAAGCGTTTGGGAGAAGCGTGTGGTTTCTCTGGGCGAGGTCGCACGTGGTTATCGTGATCGTGGCCGAGTCGTCGAAGAAGGTGCGGCCATTGCTGATTACCTGTTGACGATGGTAATTCGCGCGCTCGATTATGCACCGCCTGTGCATCTTCAGTTCTGTGACTTCCTCAGCGCTATTCTCACGTCTGATCTGGAGATCAATCCCAACGACTCGAAATACAAGTTCCGAGAAACCCTGCTTAAG
>JBKPQV010000430.1:0-4229 GCA_046734235.1 Acidobacteriota bacterium | reverse complement strand
GGCCGAAGTACTTAAGGCGTTGCATTCAAAATTAGGCAAGGTCGAAAGCCGGACAGTCCACTCCGCTACCGAACAACAAAACTCAGGCGGCCCATTGAAGGGTCGGGCATTTATCGTTAGCTATCAAACGAAGTTTGAGCGTGGGGAAGGAATGGAAACATTTACGTTAATTGAGGAGAACGGACACTGGAAATTGGCAAGATATTTGGTTAATTCCACTGCGCTAAGGTGATGCGCACTTATTTGACATTGGTCATTTGACATTTCTCATTTGTCATTTTTCAGACGCTCCGCGATCAGTAGATCGCTGGTACCGACCTCTTCCAACTATTGGCAGTCAAAATGTCAACTGAAAAATGTCAAATAACAAATGGAAAATGATCTCTTGAAATCTCAACCAACAATCAACCGATGATAACTCGTTACACATTGTCCGAGATGGGTGCACTTTGGTCTGAACACAACAAGTTTCAGAAATGGCTCGACGTGGAAATTGCCGTTTGCGAAGTACACGCCGAAATGGGAACCATTCCGAAAGACGCCCTCGAACAGATCAAAGCACGCGCCAGTTTCACTGTTGAGCGCATAAACGAAATCGAAAAAACCACCAATCACGACGTAATTGCTTTTACTACCAACCTCGCCGAGTCGATTGGTGAAGCATCTCGCTTCGTTCACTACGGACTTACCTCTTCTGATGTTGTCGATACAGCAAACGCCCTTTTGCTACGCGACTCAACCGAAATCCTCCTCAAAAAGATTGATGCTTTGATGGACGCTTTGAAGCGACGCGCGTTCGAATTCAAAAACACTCCGCAGGTGGGACGCACTCACGGCATTCATGCCGAGCCAACTTCATTCGGATTGACATTCGCACTTTGGTACGACGAGATGCGTCGCAATCGCGAACGCCTAATGCGTGCGAGAGATGCAGTTGCTGTTGGTAAGATCAGTGGCGCAGTGGGCGCATTTGCGCACCTGGATCCTTCAGTGGAAGAGAGCGTCTGTTCGCGCCTGGGACTAAAAGCTGCCCCAGTGTCGACGCAGGTTATTCAACGGGATATTTACGCAGAGTATTTGAACACGCTCGGCTTGATCGCCTCATCACTCGATAAGTTCGCTTTGACAGTTCGTCATTGGCAACGAACTGAAGTTCGCGAGGCGCAGGAGAAATTTGCCAAGGGCCAAAAAGGTTCGAGCGCAATGCCTCACAAACGCAATCCGATCATTTCAGAGCGTATTTGCGGAATTGCCCGCGTGATTCGGGCCAACAGTCTAGTCGGACTAGAGAACGTGGCACTCTGGCATGAACGAGATATTTCGCATTCTTCCGCGGAGAGAGTTGTGTTACCCGATTCGAGCATTGGTCTCGATTACATTTTGCAGAAGGCTATCGGGTTGATTGATGGGCTCGTTGCGTATCCAGAACGGATGCTCGAAAACCTTAATGCGACCAAGGGATTGATCTTCAGCGGTCAACTATTACTCGCATTAACGAACGCTGGCATTTCACGCGAGGAGGCCTACGAACTTGTACAGCGGAATGCGATGAGAGTATGGGACGAAAACAAAGACTTTCTCGAGCTCATCAAGGCTGACAAGGAGATTCGCAAACACTTGAGTGAAGCAGAGATCCAACAAGTGTTCTCACTGGACCATTACCTGCGTAATGTGTCGGAGATTTTTGAAAGGGTCTTTAAATAAGAGGGACGGACGAATCAATTCCTAGTCCGCCCCTTTTTGGTATTTGTTAGTTAGTGCCGCCGGCAAACTTTTCGGCCATGTTGCCGATGATGGGAAACTTGAATACGTTACCTTGATATGCCTTGACGGCACCAAGGATTAGGCCGGCAAGATAAACCAATGGCAAGAAAAGCCAGACGACCGAAGATATGAGCCACAGGAGGCCGCCGACTAGTCCACCCGCATCCCCAGCAGCCGCTGAAGCGACGCCGGCGACGAGGGCTACAATAGTGCTGACGATCGTTAGGACAATCCCTACAACGAACCAAAGCGCGCCATACAACACTGACTGCATTCCATGAAAACGAATGAACTTGTTTTCCTTTTCAATGAAAAAGAAAATCAGTCCAACAATCCAGATGTATCCGAGTGCAGCGGCCACGTTCGGGGCCAATCCTGTGCTGGACTGTTGGCCGGGCGGAGGATTTTGCATTATAAGTTTCTCCTGTTAGAAGGGTTCGAAAACGGAAGCTGCCTCGACCTCAAAGCGCGTTTCAACAAAGACCAAAGGCCGTGGGCCTGTTCTTACAAAGGCGAGATATTATGCCAACAACTATTTTCAGCGCAATATTTTGTGGTGGGAGGACGGAGATCCTAAATATCAATGAAAGCTAAAGTTTACGTTAATCTTAAGTCCGGGGTGCTCGATCCACAGGGCAAAGCCATTCAACACTCGGTCGAATTGCTTGGTTATTCGGGAATTTCCGACGTGCGCCAGGGAAAGTACTTTGAAATCGCGCTTGATGGAAGCCTCGACAACAACACAGCGCGTGAGTCGGTGGAGAAGATTGCGCGTGAAGTTCTTTCGAATCCGATTATTGAGGACTATCGAGTCGAGATCGAAGCGTAGGCAATTGCGTGGATGTTTTGGTTGCGGCGCGGACAACCACTGGATACCATTGCTCACGATTGAGCGCTGAGAGTTTCTAGTCATAACAAGCGAAGGAGATTGCAAACGTGAAATTCGGCGTCATAGTTTTCCCAGGATCCAATTGCGACCACGACGCATATCACGTCATCTCAAAACATGTCGGTCAGCCAGTAGATTTTATTTGGCACCGCGATACCGACCTTAGCTCTTACGACGCCGTAATCATTCCCGGTGGTTTTTCCTATGGCGATTATTTAAGAGCGGGCGCGCTTGCTCGATTCTCACCAGTGATGACATCTGTTAAGAAATTCGCCGACAAGGGTGGGTTTGTTCTCGGCATATGCAACGGGTTTCAAATTCTCTGTGAGGCCGGGTTGTTACCCGGAGCATTGATCCGCAATCGGGATCTTCATTTCATTTGTGATCACGTCTACGTGCGCACTGAGACTTCTGATAGTCCGTTTACAAATGAATTGACACAAGGCACTGTACTGAGCATTCCGATTGCTCACGCGGAAGGAAACTTTGTCTGCGACGATACGACACTCTCGGAATTGCAGAAGGATGATCGCATCGTATTTCGCTATTGTGATCGCGATGGCAACGTCACCACGGAAGCCAATCCCAATGGCTCGCGCGACAATATCGCTGGTATCTGCAGTCGAGGTCGAAACGTTTTGGGCCTGATGCCTCATCCGGAACGCGCTTGTGAAGATTTGCTCGGCTCGAGTGACGGGCGCGACATTTTCAGATCATTGGCAGCAACACTTGCTGCCGCCGTAGTTTGAAAACAACTTTTCCATTCCTATGAAACGCATACTCCCTTTCATCATAATTCTCGGCGTGCTTGGCGTTGCTGTCGGTAGTGCCTACTACTTTAAGCGCTCTTCGACTGCAGTCCATCCAATTACTAACACTGCTAACGGAGCTTCTCCCTTAGCTGCAAACTCTCCTGCTGCCAACCCGGGTGTCGGCGTCCCAGGTGCTGAACCGGCGCACAAACTTGGTCCAGACAGTGCACCAGTGCACCTCGAAGAATTCGGTGACTTTGAGTGTCCGCCGTGCGGATTGCTACATCCAATTCTGGTCCAGATGCATAAAGAATTTGGCGAGAAGCTGCAAATTACTTTCAGGGAGTTTCCGCTCGTACCTGCTCACCAACACGCGATTGCGGCTGCGAGTGCGGCTGAAGCAGCGGGACTACAAGGCAAGTTCTGGGAGATGCACGACGTCATTTATGAAAATCAAAAGACCTGGCACGAAGCGTTTGATGTCCGACCGATCTTCGAAGGTTTCGCAAAGCAAATCGGATTGGACGTAGAGCGTTTTAAGAGAGACATCAATGGCGAACCCGTGGCGCAAAGGATATTTCAGGATGGCAAGCGTGGACACTCATTAGGCGTCAAGGGCACACCAACGGTTTTTATGAATGGTCGTGAAGTTCCTTTTGAATCGCTCCCGGCGGAGAAACTTCGAGTCGTAATTCAAAACGAACTTAACAAATGACCCCCAGTTCCAGGCCCGCGAAACGTAAACCCCTTGTTTACGTGCTTATTGCATTATTTTCGCTCGGCGGTCTGGCTGATGCCCTTTACCTCACCGTAGAACACATCAC
>JBKPQV010000429.1:0-9126 GCA_046734235.1 Acidobacteriota bacterium | reverse complement strand
CGAAGCACAAATTGCTCAAAAGGGCGGGTGTGATTTCGTAGTGTTTGGGCCAGTGTTTGAAACTCAAACGAAGCTGATATACGGCCCGCCACAGGGAATTGAAAAACTGCAGTCGGTGGTTGAATCGGTTGATATTCCCGTAATTGCGATCGGCGGAGTGACGCTTAGTAACGTTGCGGAGTGTTTTGCTGTAGGGGTTGCTGGAATCGCGGCGATAAGTTTGCTCAACGACTTGTCCTCTCTCAAAGAAAAGGTTGCTGCGATCAGTAAAGTTAAGAGATAGGACGAATAAGAATAGGACCTATGTGACCTATAAGACCTATTATTGGTCCCATTGGTCGTATAGGTCCTATTCTTATTCGTCCTATTCAGAGACACAGAGAAGAATTTGTTAGTATCTCAGGGTGCAAACCAAACCAGTCGTTTTGACAATCGCCGGCCTTGATCCTTCTGGCGGTGCGGGAATTGTCGCTGACATCAAGACTATTTCTTCTCTCGGTTGTTTTCCAGCAGCCGCGCTAACCTCGATCACTTTTCAAAACACAACAGGAGTGTTTGGCGCCGAACACCAAACGGCGGCTACGTTGCGCGCGCAAGTTCAACCAATTGTTGACGACCTCGCGGTCGCTGCGGTAAAGACGGGAATGCTCCCGACGGCGGAAGTAGTGAGCGAAGTCGTGCGTATGTTTAGTGAGTTGAGGCTGCCGGCGCCTGTTGTCGATCCGGTGATGGTTTCAACCTCTGGTCACGACTTAATCGGCGATGAGGCATTTCAAATTGTTAAGAATCAACTGTTGAAGTTGGCCTGTGTAGTGACGCCAAACATTCCCGAGGCGGAACGTCTGACGGGTATCAAGATTGAAACTGAAAATGACATGCGCACTGCTGCTCAATCGATCAAGGCATTAGGCGCTCAAGCAGTCCTTGTCAAAGGTGGACACAAACAAAGTGCGAACGGTGGAGCTGTTGATGTGCTCTTGGATGACACGGGAGAGACCTATGTGTTCCGGGAAAAGTATTTGAATGTGGGGGAAGTCCATGGATCAGGCTGTACCCTCTCGGCGGCCCTGGCATCGTTTCTGGCGTTGGGGCTTCCTTTGCCAGAAGCGGTGAAGGAAGCGAAACGTTATGTCACTGAAGCGATCCGTTTGATTGGTGAAAGATCGAAGATTGGACATGGGGCAAGTCCTGTGTAAAAGCCTTTATTGGTCATTTTTCATTTTCCATTTCTCATTTTCCATTTTCAGACCCTGCGGGCATCGGATGTGTCCTAGCTTTACCGGCACGCGGCGGCGCGGAGCGTCTGAAAATGGAAAATGAGAAATGGAAAATGAAAAATGACCAATAAGAAGGGGCTTAAACCCTCGATGATCCTTATTCGATCGTGACCTTCTCCATCTTCACATCTTGCGTTGGCCGATCATTTCTATCTGTTTGCATCGACGCAATCGCGTTGACGACATCCTGGCCTTCAGTTACGCGACCAAAGATCGTGTAGCTTGGTGGCAGCGCATAATCGACGTGCATAATGAAGAACTGCGACCCGTTCGTATTTGGACCAGCGTTGGCCATTGCCATTGTTCCCGCTTTGTACCCAGTTTGGTAAACAGCTGACCTTGGATCGATTTCATCATTGAAGCGGCCACCCCACGCGGACTCACCGCCGCGGCCGGTTCCGGTCGGATCGCCACCTTGAATCATGAAGTTCCTAATTACGCGATGGAAAATTATTCCATCGTAGTAACCACGCTCCGCGAGCGTAATGAAATTTTCAGTTGTCTTCGGTGCGTCTGCTTCCAGTAGTTCAACCTTAATTGTTCCTTGATTGGTTTGGATTACAGCAGTTCGATTCGCCATTGTTTCTCCTCGTGAATTTGTAATTCAATCAGCTTACACCAAATACGAAATGTTCTATTGCCAGTGCCACACCATCGTCCTCGTTTGATGCAGTTGGATGAAGACCTCGAATCTCGCGCAATGAAGCCGGTGCATTTGCCATTACCACTCCGGTGCCCGCCATCAGAAGCATCTCAAGATCATTGTAGTTATCCCCAATAGCCAGAATTTCTTGCGGGCCGATCTCCAGTTCTGCAGCAGCAGCCGATACGCCAGAACCTTTCGAAGCCGCAGGATTCATTACGTCCAGCAAAGTAAAATTCTGTGCCGGGTACTTTGTGGCGAGCACCTTGACTCGATCAGCTAACTCATCATGAAGTAGTTGTTCCAGCACGTCCATACTGTCGCAAGTGCCGGAGAAAGCCAGATGCACCGGTTCATGGTCCATGTAGCTTTCAAGTGATGGAACTTGCCGGACCGCATCCGTGCCGTTTTCATCCCCATGAATCGCGCGTGCCCAGGCAACATACTTATGGACCGCGACATTTTCGCCACTCAGGTGATCAAAAACGAGGATCCCAAGTCCTTCATAATCGTCACTCAATAACGGATCGGCCCCAGCTTCGCGGCCGATTCTTAGAGCAATCCGAGCGGCGTCGAGTGGCAAAGGGAGCACTGCAACTGTCTCCAGAGTTCGAGCGTGTTTTGTAAGTGCTCCGTTATGAGCTATCAGGGGAACGTCCAAGCCAAGTTCCAAAGCA
Organism: Acidobacteriota bacterium; assembly: GCA_046734235.1. GTDB lineage: Bacteria > Acidobacteriota > Blastocatellia > Pyrinomonadales > Pyrinomonadaceae > PSRF01. Next base: position 6,529 of record JBKPQV010000429.1, on the reverse strand, counting down.
ATCGGGCGAGAATCGCGAAAGCGCCTTCCAGTTACGACAGCAACTTTTATCCCCAGTTCCCGAGCTCGATCCAGTGTCTGGCGGTTCCTCTGCGAAATCTGGCCTCGGCCATTGAGCAAAGTTCCATCCAGGTCGAGCGCGAGCATGCGAATCGGCATAATGATTGACGGGGTAGCCGACAAGATAAGCATTCCGGAGGATATTGTCACTTGCGCAGGACAGTCGGAAGAACAAGTTTCAACCACAAAGGCACCAAGTCACAAAGCCACAAAAGGCTCAAATCAGCTAAGTGTGTTATGCAATTTGTATCTGGATGAAATTCACCTGTTTTGGCAGCTTCGTGTCTTTGAGCCTTCGTGCCTTGGTGGTTAAAGTTCCCAGACAAGCGAGTTTGCCGCCTTTTGGAGATTTTTACGACACCTGTCGGATTCCAAAGCAGCTGTTTTAGGGTTAGTCGCTGTTAAAAAGGCCCGCGAACTCCGATAATGCACCGGTACGCACCCAAAACTCGAAGAATTTTCAACCCATTCATAGGAAACGAGACGAAATCAAAATGAATGTTACCCATCTTGAATGTGCCCTTTGTGGACTGCGCCACGAGGCACGACGGTTGCTCAACCTTTGTCGCGAGTGCGGCAAACCATTGCTCGTCCGCTATAACCTCGAGCAAGCCAAACAGTCTTTGACAAAAGAATCTCTAGCAACCAGGCGCTCCGATCTGTGGCGCTACCGGGAAGTTATGCCGGTAGAGAACGACGAGAACATTGTGACCTTCGGGGAGGGCTGGACGCCGTTGTTACCCGCCCCGCGGCTGGGAGAGGCAGTTGGATTACCCGAGCTCTACATCAAAGACGAAGGACAAAACCCGACTCAGAGTTTCAAAGCACGCGGAATGGCCGCCGCGGTGTCGATGGCGAAGGAGCTGGGAGCCGCGAAGTTGGCAGTCCCGTCAGCTGGAAACGCCGCTGGAGCATTAGCCGCCTATGCTGCGCGTGCTGGTTTGGAGTGCTTCATTTTTATGCCACGCGATACGCCGCGGGCTAATGTTGTTGAATGTGAACAAACTGGAGCCCACGTCACGCTTATGGATGGGTTAATCACTGATTGTGGTGCTGAAGTGGGTCGTCGCAAAGAAGCCGAAGGTTGGTTTGACGTCTCCACCTTGAAGGAACCGTACCGGGTCGAAGGTAAGAAAACACTCGGTTACGAAGTCGCAGAACAATTGAATTGGGAATTACCCGATGTAATCATCTACCCCACTGGTGGGGGCACTGGTTTGATCGGAATGTGGAAAGCCTTCGATGAGATGGAGCAGATGGGCTGGATCGGATCGAAACGACCAAAGATGGTAACTGTCCAGGCATCTGGTTGCGCTCCAATAGTGAGAGCATTTGCAGAAGGGAAGCGCTTCGCTGATGAGTTTCCAAACGCAGCCACAACTGCCTCCGGTTTACGAGTACCGAAGGCTATCGGAGATTTTTTGATTCTCGACGCATTGCGAAATTCAGGTGGAACGGCTGTTTCGGTAACGGATGCTGAGTTGATCCAAGCAACACGAGAGATTGGAGCAGCCGAAGGAGTTTTCTGTGCACCGGAAGGTGCGGCATGTCTGCCGGCATTGCAAAAGTTGATTGCTGCTGGCGAAGTGAAGTCGACCGATCGGGTCGTCCTTTTTAATACTGGCTCAGGTGTGAAATACATGGAGTCGTTCGCGTAAATGATGTCCGATGTGCTTTAGCTTGTAGGGCCTTTGTACTTGGTACTTTGAACTTCGTTCTTGCTAAAGCACGGCTGGTACAAATAACAAAGTACAAAGTACAAAGTACTAGTACAAAGTCTCGACGAGCTTACGCATATCGGACAGTTTTTGGAGGAAGTACTGTGAGATTGTTTCTTGGCATTATGGTTGTTCTCCTCGCGGCTTCGTTCTGTGCAAATGCCCAACAAGCACCAGCACCATGGTTAACTGAGGCTGAAAGAGCTCGCTTTGAAACGTTACGCAAGAGCGGCCTCGAAGCCCTGTACAACATCGACTACGACAAAGCCTATCGCGACTTCAAAGAGATTGCTCAACTTTATCCAAATCATCCCGGTGGCTCGCAGCTTCTCGCTGCTCGCCTCTGGATCAAAACTTTGTATGAGTCGAGGCGCTTGCAATCATCTCTCTACAGTTCTGAATCGTTCTACACTACGAGTGACGATAAGGTAGATCCAAAAGTCGTTGATGAGTTTCGCTCGCTAACCAGGGAATCAAAACGACTCTCCGAAGCCAGGTTAAGAATAGAACCCAAAAGTGTTGAAGCGCTCGACTTTCTTGCCAACACCGAAGGCCTAAAAGCGTCGTTTGCCGAGGCTGTTGAGCGCAGACATTTTGCCGCTCTGCGGGACGGTAACGATGCCGTCGATCATCATCGTGAAGTTCTAAAACTCGATCCGAAGTACATCGATGCTCAGATAACAATTGGTCTGTATGAATACGTAGTTGGTTCATTGCCACTTCCGATCAAGTTTGTTGCTGGAGTGACAGGTTATCGAGGCTCTAAGAAGAAGGGCCTCCAGATGCTTGAACAGGTTGCCCGCGAAGGCCGCTGGGCACAGGACGACGCCAAGACAGTTCTTGTGCTGCTTTACACGCGCGAAAAGAGATTCGCGGATGTGTTGACCATTACGCGCGAATTGAGCGCGAAGTATCCTCGAAACTATCTGTTACGTTTGGAAACTGCGGACGCTCTGGTGGCGATTGCCGCAACAAAGAGAAAAAACAACGATGTTGCAGGTGCAGTCCAGGCGGAGAAAGAGGCGTTTGACACTTTCGATCAGCTGCTTCGCGATCGAAATGCGCGCGACGCAGCCGCCAACGCGCTAGATCTAATACATTTCAAGTATGGTGAAGTACTGTTCACTGCTGGACAAAACGACCGGGCCGCCAAAGAGTTTTTAGCGACCACCAAGCAGGATCGTGCAGAGCCTGGTTTGGTGACGATGGCTCACCTGTTTGCTGCTCGCGCTTATGATGTTTCCGGCAAGCGTGATGAAGCGGTAGCTCAGTACAAAGAGGTGTTAACGCGTCCGAATGTTTACGACGCTCATGACGAAGCCAAAAAGGGATTGAAGCAGGCTTACAAGCCGGAAATAGCGACCCAAAAAGAGTCCGAGCAATAGGGTCCAGGCGATCAAATGAAATCGACAGATCAAGGTGGTCCCGGCCAAACTCGCCCCCGGCGTTTACTCTTGTGCCTGGATGGTGTCCCCCACAAACTGATTGAAGCCGCAAAATCGCGTGGCCTGTTTGACGCTTTTGGTCCACCGACGCGACTCCTTTCTCCCTTTCCCACAATGACTAATGTCGCCCTCTCTGCAATGTTTGGAGCTACGCCACCTCCCGGATATGAAAGTCTGTATTTCGATCGTAAGGCTCGCGAGCTGCGTGGTGGGGTTCGCAAATACCTGGGTCGGCGTACGCCCGACAAAATACCTTCGTCCTACATGGATGAACTCGATTACCAGGAGCCGCTGGCTTTTGAGTTTTTGATCTATGTAGCACCAGAAAAAGTGTGGCGAACCGACATGCAGCGGTTTCATGAACGGTTTCGCAACGCGCCCCAGACGCGTGACTTTTTTGCTTTCCTCAAAGCCACTGATGGGTTGCTACATGCACAGGGTCCAGATCGCCTCAACATTGCCCTCGAGTCGCTCGACAAGATTTTGCGCGACATCAAAAAGTATTGTGGTAATGAAACCGAGATTGTGTTGTTTTCCGATCACGGAATGAACCTGGAGGAAAATCGCCGAGTTGACCTGGTCACACATTTGCGACGCAAGAGTTTTCGAGTGAACGGCAAAGTCACGCCTGGTACTCGTTCAATTTCGATACCGGCGTTTGGCCTTTGCAGTTATGCGGCCGCTTATTGTGGTGACGAAGAATTGATTGATGAAGCTGCCGACGGGGCGATTGAAGTTCCAGGAGTTGATTTTGTTGTCTTACGCGATCAGGGAGGAGTGCTCCTGAAGAGTCAGCGCGGGAAGGCTCGAATCGAGAAGTCAGAAAACAATGGCTACCGTTATCTGCCGCTTACCGGAGATCCACTTGAACTGCAGAACGATCTGAAACAACTTCAACGCTCCGGCAAGCAGGACGCAAACGGTTACACGGCAAGTGATGATTGGTTTTCGCAAACAAATGCTAACAAGTATCCGAACGCAGTAGTGAATATCTACAAGTCACTCTTTACAGCGCGTGTTCAGCACACTGCAGATATCCTCATCAGTTTGCGGGATGGTTACTACTATGGTTGGTCGCCTTTTGGAAAAATCGTGAGACTGGCTGCTACTCACGGAAACGCCTTAGCCGCAAGTAGTAATGCATTTTTGATGAGCACCCATCGCGAATTGCCAGAATGCGTCCGCGCTGATGACGCAAGACCTCTGCTAAAAGAATAATTGTGTCCGAGCTGTAGGCTGGGTATGAACAATCCACCAACTGCGGTTGGTGGTATTTCAAGACTCTCCAGGTAGCAGCTGACTGTAGGTTGAGTATGAACGAATCCACCAACTGCGGTTGGTGGTATTTGAAGACTCTTCCGGTTAGCGCTGGCTGTAGGCTGGGTATGAACAATCCACCAACTGCGGTTGGTGGTATTTCAAGACTCTCCGGGTTAGCAGCTGACTGTAGGTTGAGTATGAACAATCCACCAACTGCGGTTGGTGGTATTTTAGACACTCAGGTTAGAAGCTGACTGTCGGTTGAGATGGATAAATCCACCAGCTGAAAGAACAAAGAACAAAGTACAAAGTAAAGAACAAAGTACGAAGAACAAAGCACAAAGTACTAACAGCGGAAGCATTTCGGATACCTGTCCTTGACTCGCCTTTACTGACAACGTACAAATTCGAACATGTCAATTCCGGAACCTGTTTCCTCGCCTCCAGCTGTTGAAACATTTTCATTAGTCAAGAACTTTGGTGACTTTGTTGCCGTAGATCATATTGATCTTCAGGTTTACCGCGGCAGCTTTTTTGGTTTTCTTGGTCCAAATGGTGCGGGTAAATCCACAACCATCAAGATGCTGACCGGGCTTTTGTCGCCAACCAGCGGCAAACTGCGAGTGCTTGGGCTAGACATTTCGGAACATCCGATGGAAGTAAAAACGAAGATCGGGGTTGTTCCAGAAGACTTGAACCTCTTTGAACGACTAACTGGGGCAGAAATGCTCTCGTTTACCGGTCGAATGTATGGCTTGACTAAAACTGACATCATTCAGCGTTCAAAAGAACTTCTCGAGCTAATGGACCTGCAGGACGAACCGAAGAAACTGATTATTGAATACTCCCATGGTATGAAGAAGAAGCTGTCGTTGGCCTGTGCCTTGATTCACCGGCCCGAGATCCTTTTTCTTGATGAACCGTTTGAAGGCGTTGATGCCATTGCCTCAAGAACCTTAAAGGATCTGTTATCACGTTTGACCGAGCGGGGCCTTACAGTCTTTTTGACATCTCACGTGTTGGAAATTGTCGAACGCTTATGTTCTGACATAGCGATCATTGCGCAGGGGAAGTTACTGGCATCGGGACCGCTGAACGAACTGCGTAAGGGAATTCGTGTAGAAGGTGACGGAGTTGGCCCGGTGTCACTTGAGGAATATTTCATTCACGTCGTAGGCGGCGCGCGCAGCACTGGTGAAGAAGAAGTACTGCAGTGGCTGACTTAGTTGCCCCATAAGAAGGAGATACATGAGAGTAGGACGAGCTGGTTATCCATTTATCGCTATTGGTATCGCATTTCTGGCAATTGGTTTCAGTACGAGGCGGGCCTTCATGGTGATCGGAGCGGCCTTTTTGATTTTGGGAATCATCACTTTGCGTCGAATGTGAGTTCATGTGTCAAAACCAGAGACGCGAAACGTTTATCCACAGATTACGTCGATTACGCAGATTTTTTGCTTGAATGAGCTAAATGACTTCGTTAGGTCATCTAAATCTGCGTAGCAAATGGTCGAGTTCTTGTTTTTCTAGCAAGATTTTCCCGTCCTGAAAGGACAAAAGTTAGTAGCCGGGGGCGAGCGGCTTTGCGCGAAGCCCCCGGACAAAGGCAAGGATCGGTAGGACCCTGAAAGGGTCGAACAAACATGTGACCCTTTCAGGGTCTGATCAAAACGGGCTCTCTTCCGTGGGTTTCGCGCAAGGCCGCTCACCCACGGCTATTAACTTACATCCTTTCAGGATGATTTGGCTGTCGGCTTCGCCACGCTTCGTAATCTGTGGACGTTTCACCTCCCAGGAACCCTCACCGACTCAGTAGTTTACACAAAGTACTTTCATCGGCCCCGACGCGTCGGATACAATGCCTACGTGATGGGTCGCCCTAACCCATCAGCCAAAAGCCTTACCATCCTTTGAAGTAGTTCAGTAATCCCGCGGTCAACCGAAAACCTCTCTTCACGTTTATCGCACCATCAAAGCTTTACCAGCCCAGCTCGTTCGCCCAAAACGAGGTCTTCCACTTATGGATTCAAATGTTGGATTGGCAATT
>JBKPQV010000428.1:0-4918 GCA_046734235.1 Acidobacteriota bacterium | reverse complement strand
CCATCGAGGTATTTATATGTCAACAATCTGAGGTAACGAAAAAGACTACCTTCGCGTGATGTCGAACTGCCGCGTTTTGTGCAAAATGGTCGACATGCAATGAAAATCAGGATTTGGACTGCGACTCTTGAGTCGACGAAGGAAAATGAACAATGACTGCACAAGCTGAAAATACTCAAGCTGAGAACTTGGACCACCCAGAAAACAGATCGCGTCGTCGCTTTCTCAAGACAAGTTCGATTTTGGGTCTTGCTGCGGCCGTCAACCCGCGGACAATTTTCGGCGAACTTGCAGAACCGCGAGGAAATACAAGCGAGGTGACGATTGAGAATTCTGTTATCGCACTGCCTGATGATGGGACTGGGATTCGTCCGTTTAAGTTCAGTTTTTCGGATGCGCAGCTTGCCGACTTGCGACGACGAATCAATGCAACCATATGGCCTCAACGTGAATTGGTACCAGATGCATCGCAAGGCGTTCAGCTAGCGACTATGCAGAGCCTTGCAAGTTATTGGGGCAAGGAGTACGACTGGAGGAAAGGCGAGGCGAAACTGAAAGCAGTACCGCATTTCATTACCCAGATTGATGGGCTCGATATTCATTTCATCCATGTTCGGTCGAAACATGAGAACGCGTTGCCGATGATCGTAACGCACGGTTGGCCCGGGTCGATAATCGAGCAGCTCAAAATTATCGATCCACTCACGAATCCAACGGCACATGGCGGAACCGAGGCGGATGCCTTCGACGTCGTGATTCCATCGCTACCGGGTTATGGGTTTTCAGGAAAGCCTACAACTACAGGTTGGCAGCCGATGCGCATTGCAAAGGCATGGATCGAGCTAATGAAACGATTGGGATATACAAGATTTGTCGCGCAGGGCGGAGACTGGGGAAATGCCATTTCCGAAACAATGGGACTGATTGCGCCACCAGAATTGTTGGCTATTCATACCAACATGCCTGCCACTATCCCGCCGGCGATTTCAAAAGCGCTGGCAACTGGCGTTCAACCGCCTGATCTATCGGCCGACGAAAAGAGAGCTTGGGATCAGTTGGACTTCTTCTACAAAAAGGGTCTCGCCTATGCAAATGAGATGGGACTTCGGCCACAGACCCTCTACGGCATTGTCGATTCGCCGATTGGACTTGCGAGTTGGATCCTGGACCACGACGCAAGTAGCTATGAACTTATTGCGCGAGTCTTCGATGGCAAAACTGAAGGCCTTACGCGTGACGATATTCTCGACAATATTACATTGTACTGGCTCACCAACACTGGAATTACATCGGCTCGCCTGTATTGGGAGAGCAGACAAGTTCCCTCAAAGGGAAGCTTTTTCGATGCTCGTAATGTTCAGATTCCAGTAGCAGTAAGCGTCTTCCCAGACGAAATCTACGCGGCACCGAAGAACTGGGCGGAGAAGGCATATCCCAGGCTCATCTTTTACAACAAACACGATAAAGGCACGCACTTCGCAGCCTGGGAGCAACCCGATTATCTGACTGCTGATCTGCGGGCTGCGTTCAAATCGCTGAGATCATGAGGAATGGGTTTAGCAGAAATTTCCCGGGAGGAGTTAAGCATGTCAATTACAGCAATTGAAAAAGTGATCTACACAGCCAATGCGCATACCACTGGCGGACGAGAAGGAGGATCGTCGCGAACTTCAGACGGCATATTGTACGTCAAGCTCGCTGTTCCCGGCGGACACGGAAAGGGCACAAATCCTGAACAGCTGTTCGCAGCAGGTTGGTCTGCCTGTTTCCTGTCGGCAGTGAAATTGGTGGCCGCAAAACAGAAAGTCAGACTACCTCAAGATGCAGCAATTGATGCTGAAATCGATCTGGGTACAACTGACAATCATTATTTCATTCAAGCGCGTTTGAATGTCAGCTTGCCTGGCATTGATCACGAGACCGCCCAGAAGCTGGCTGATGCAGCACACTTGGAGTGTCCGTACTCTAAAGCCACACACGGAAACATCAATGTGGTTACAAACATAATCGACTCTGGAGCAGCATCACAGTCGGCATGAATAGCGAGAGAGGACTTGCCCATGTCACAACCAAGTATTGCGATTGAGTTACCCGTCAACGAAACCGACTACGTGCAACTCAGTCGCCTTGTCACTGAACACGCATGGAGGGCTGATATTGGTCGGGCCGACACGAATCACGAGTTGTACGTCGATGATGGTGAATTCTTTATTGGTCCAACGCCCTTACGCGGGCGGCCAGCAATACATGAATGGGGCCGGCAACTCGTGAAGAACCCGCCATGGCGAATTATTCGACACGTCTGCGGAAATATGCGTTTCGTGTACGACGGCCTTGATGCTGCAAAAGGCACAACTGTGTTGACAGTTTTCATGGTGGCAGCTGATCAAGACATGACAACGGTTCCTTTCAATGTTGGCGAGGATCACGATCGATTTGTAAGAACTAAAGACGGATGGAGATTCGCGTCGAGAAAGTGGGTCGAGCTCTTCGCACGCGGAGACACATTACATTTACCGACTTAATCCAAAAGAAGGAGTAACAATGAGTAGTCCAGCAAACATAAAATCAGATAAACCTCTCGAGGTCGAAGTTGATCCGCGTCTTTCACGTGGCGTGAAAGCATTTCTAAAAGTTTTAAATTCAGCAGGTGGACCGCCGCTTGAAGCTTTACCTCCGCTTCAAGCGCGCGAGGTGTTAGTGGGTGCGCAAGCCTCAGTCAACGTAGATCTTTCTGGTATCGAAGAGTCCGAGAAAACAATCAAAGCTGATGGTTACACCATTAAGCTGAATATCGTCCGTCCCGAGGGCGCAAAAGGGAAACTTCCGGTTTTCATGTTTATACACGGCGGTGGTTGGGTGCTCGGTGATTACCCGACACACAAGCGCATGGTGCGGGACCTCGTTGTGCTCACCGGGTATGCAGGAGTATTCGTTAACTACACGCGCACACCTGACGCGCAGTATCCACAAGCTATCAACGAAATTTACGCCGCTACGAAATGGGTTGCGGAACACGGCGACGAGATCGACGTAGATGGGACGAATTTGGCCGTTGTTGGTAACAGTGTGGGCGGCAACATGACAGCTGCTACCGCATTGAAGGCAAAAGAACAAGGTGGGCCGAAGATCAAGGTTCACATCATGATGTGGCCAGTTACAGACGCGAATTTCGAAAGAGAATCGTTCAAACAGTTTGGTGACAAGCGATTTCTCACGACCCCTCTAATGAAGTGGATGTGGGATCTCTACACAACTGATCCTGTCCAGAGAAAAGAGATTTACGCATCACCGTTGCAGGCCAGCTTGGACCAGCTAAAGGGTCTACCCCCGGCGCTGATCCAGGTTGCAGAGAGCGACATCCTTCGCGACGAAGGTGAAGCTTACGGGCGCAAACTGGATGAAGCTGGAGTAACAGTTACGACTGTGCGTTACGACGGCATGATCCACGACTTCGGTTTGCTCAACGGTTTAGCGGAAGAGCCGGCTGTTCGTTCGCTGTTCGAACATGCTGCTGCTACGTTGAAGAAATATCTGCAGTAACCGAGTACAACTTCAAACACTGAAAGGAACGAAATCAGAATGTCTACTAATTCAGCTAACCATCCAGTGTCGGTTGTGCTCGTTCATGGCGGTTTTGTTGATGGCTCCGGGTGGGAAGGTGTCTACCAGATTTTAAAGAACGATGGTTTCAAAGTGGCGGTTGTACAGAATCCAACGATTAGTCTTGCTGGCGATGTTGCCGTTACTAAGCGGGTTATCGCTGCACAGGGTGGTCCTGTCGTTCTGGTCGGACATTCGTATGGCGGAGCCATAATCACAGAGGCGGGCAACGATCCAAATGTCGCCGCTCTCGTCTACATTGCCGCTTTCGCTCTTGATGCCGGCGAGTCAGTTTCTACGCTCATCAAGGATCCCGTTCCAGGTGAACCTGTACCTCCAATCCTGCCACCCACTGATGGATTTCTTCTTCTCGATTCTGAGAAATTTCCGGCTTCGTTCGCCGGCGATGTAGAACCCGCAAAGGCTGCATTCATGGCCGACTCGCAGGTTCCATGGGGGGTAGCGGCACTTAGTGGGGTAATCACTGAAGCGGCGTGGAAGAAAAAGCCGTGCTCGTATCTTGTCAGTACTGACGACAAAATGATTCCGCCGCGCGCTCAACGCTTGATGGCCCAACGTGCGGGTGCAAAGGTTGTGGAAGTGGCTGGCAGTCACAGTATCTACGTCTCGAATCCGCAGGCTGTCGCGTCCATTATAAAAGACACGGCAACACGGTTGACGGAGAAAGCGGCAACGAATTAGGAAGTGTTAAATCCAGGAGTAAGAAACACATGTCAACAATTCATTTCAAAAAGACGACTACCGCAACCCCGGAACAGTTCATCGCTGGTCTCACTGACTTCGGTCCTGGTCGGAAGGAGCTCTTTGGCAACAGCACGGACGACTACCTCAAGGTGCATGAGAAGAGCGCAAATTCCGCGGATGTGACTGAGGGTTCCGGAGGCATCTGGGAACGACTGCACTACGATTGGTCCAATCCCAAACACATAGTGCTTACCACGACTGACTCCAACTTGTGGGGAGGTAGTTCGGGTCACACGTACAACTTAACTCGTCAGCCTAACGGCACGACCGACGTTGACGTCGCGATTGTCCGCGAGGGCAAGAATCTCAAGGGGCGACTACTAGGCGCGTTTCTTGGAATTGCCGGCAAGGGACAGTTTGAGAAGTGGTTTGCAAATACGCTGAAAGCGATCGAAGCGCGGAACTACAAGGTTAGCGCCGCAGCATAGGCTCGGACACGAAGGGATGGTTTGTTTCTCAAAACTGGACCAATCATAGGAGTGATCACAATGCATCCTTTACGCAAGCTACGTGAATCCGGGAAACCTACACCCGCTCAAGTGAGCGAATT
>JBKPQV010000427.1:0-4213 GCA_046734235.1 Acidobacteriota bacterium | reverse complement strand
GGGCGATTGTGTAATTGTTAATCGCGTCTTCAAAACGACCTTCCTGCTGGTCCAACTTTCCTAGTAAGTAAGGCCAGCGAAAATCTTTCGGAAGGAGGCGTGCAGCATTCAAGTAACACTCTCGCGCTGGAGAGGTCAGGGAATAAGCATGGTAGACCTGGCCCATATTGCTATAAGCCTCACCCAAAGCTGTCTCGGAGGTAACTGAATTTATTGAAGTTGTAGCCAGTGCATCTTGCGCTGTTGTTATTTGTGCACGAACGCTCTCTTCAAGTTTTGTGAGGTCAGGAAAATGGACTGGTACGAGTCCCGCCCGCGTTGGCTGCAAGGGTTCTGAAGTTGTTTGCGAATAGGCAAGGCTTGAGGCAAGAACGAGAATAATCAACAGGAAACAATTCCGGCGACGAAGCATCATCTCAATGGCCCGTGCCTTCTTTCAAACTTTGGTATTGACCAGGCAAAACGTTCTGCCACTCCTCCACCTTCCCGCTGGGCCAACGCGCTCTCACACTCTGGACACCCTTAGCTAGTCCTAATCCTACGAGCACGCGCGGATCGTTTCCGCAAAGATAACTACCGTCTGTTCGGGATCGACGCCGCAAGACATAGTTCTTGTTGATAACCACCTCTATTTGCGCACCAAGCATGTCCCTGCCGTCTTTACCCGTTAGCCGTAAGCCCAGCCAGTTGTTTCGGTTTCCAACTTGATTAACTAGTAACCGCACTGGTCCGTTGTTGTTAGTGACGAGCACATCTGTGTCCCCATCGTTGTCGATATCTCCGAAAGCTGCGCCACGACTGACCTCCAATAGTTTGAGTTCCGTAGCTGCGTCATCGATTTCGACAAATGCGCCTTTACCGGTATTGTGGAAAAGCTGGTTGGGTTGTCCCAGTGGAAAAGGATCATTCTTGCGCACAAGATTCGGCAACAATTGAACTGCTCCATTTGCGATGAACAGATCTAGCCAACCATCGTTGTCGTAATCAAAAAAGAAGGTACCAAATCCGGTGAAGCGACGTCCGGGTATACCCAGGCCCGCCTCACGAGTACGATCTTCGAAAAGCGCCTGGCCCAGATTTACGTATAAGGTGTTTGTTTCGTCCATCAAGTGTGTGACAAAGATGTCCTCAGTGTTGTTGCCATCAAAATCCCCTACATCGACACCCATGCCTGCTTCAGTTTGACCGTTTCGGTTTACCGCTGCGCCTGCGAGTAGCGCATCGTTGGCGAAAGTGCCGTTCTTTTGGTTGGTCCACAATTGGTTTGGATCTCCATCGTTGGCGACATAGATGTCCATCCAACCATCGTCGTTGAAGTCAGCAGTTACGATTCCCAACCCGTGCCCAAATTCTTTGTCGACTCCAGCTGACGCAGTTAGATCTTCGAAGATACCTTTGCCTTTATTGTGAAAGAGGCGGTTGCCGGGTGCGCGGAAAACACGAGGAGTACAGTAGTCTCTGGCAGTTGTGGCGGCGTAACAGTTAGGACTATTCGCAAGGGTAAAATCGGCGTAATTCACCACCATCAGATCCAGCCAGCCGTCGCGATCATAGTCGAAAAAGGAAGCGCTTGTGCTCCAACGAGGATCATCTGTGCCACTCTCTCTTGTCACATCGACAAACTTGCCGTTGCCTCGATTCATATACATCTGATTTGAGCCGAGATTAGTTAGATAGAGGTCAGGCAAACCGTCATTGTTTATGTCCCCGACGGCAGCACCCATTCCGTATCCCGTTGCCAGGATTCCGCTTTTCTCAGTGACATCACTAAAAGAAAGCTTTTTGCCGGCGAGATCGTTGCGAAAGAGTCGACCTCGCGGTGACTCTGTTTCACGCCAGGGAAACACTGTTGAGTTGGGCTTCGTATTTGGTTCAAGAACATTGCCTTGAACAAGGTAAACATCCAGATCGCCATCGTTATCAAAGTCGAATAGTGCAGCGCCACTGCCCGTTATTTCGGGTAGATAGAACTTTCCGGTCATGCCGTTGAAGTGTTGAAACTTTAGTCCGGCTTCGTTCGCAACGTCTTTGAATATTGGCGTCGCCTTCTGTCCGCTTTGCTTATTATTTTGTTGAATACTTAACGCTGGAACAGAGTACGTGATGAGGAAAAGCAAGATGGTGACGAGTGCTTTTGAGGACATGGTGTGCTCAACGAGTTTCGGCGGAATGGTTTCATGTGGCAAGTCAATACGTCAAGAAATTCACAGAGCGTAAGGCCTTGCGCACAAAATCAGATACTCCACGCTGCTGAAGCAGGTGGTATCAGACTTTTTGACAAAGCTGAGCGTACCTGTTGATAACCACACATCGATAACGTTGGTGCTAACGTAGAACTCGATTCACTCTTTGTCATATTCTCACTCGCCATTAGGAGGAAACCTTTATGCGGCGACTGATTCTGCGAGTGATCGCGATGATGATTACATTCTCAGCGGGTTTAGGAATTGACGGGTTCGTTACAACATTTCAGAAAGCTCCTCCGCCGGTGCAGAAGTCAGAACCTGTTGCCTTGTTTCAGGCTCCGGAACCTCTTTGTGCCGCAGCTCCTGCACTTCCAGCCGCTACCCCTGCTCCTCCTGCTCCAGCCCCTTCGATTGTCTTTGATTACGATTTCGAGAAGTTTGCTCCAGAAGGCGCTTACATTCCGATGGGTTTTAAAGGAAAAGACTTCAGCGACTTTAGTTCTTTCAGCTTGAACTCTGGTGAAATCAATCACGATCTACTAACGGGCTATGTCGACCTTGAAACCAAAATTAATGGTAGCTACGAATATCAGGCAGGTACTTTTGGGTTAGTCACCGACCGAAGAGTATTTTGGGTGTCGCCACAGGCTTCAGACATAGGATTCGGGTACAAGTTTGAGGGAGAGTTTTTGCTCAAGAATTTTGAGTCGGCCCACAACAAAAACAAAGCAGTGCTCAAGGGAACGCTTACAAAACTAAAAGACGGACAAAAAGTCGCTGAGAAGGAGTTTAGTTTTCGAATTGAGATTCATGGTTGTTGATGAGTTTTGACCACAAAGTCACAAAGGCACTAAGGCACAAATTGAGAAAAGGAAATTAGTGTCTTTGTGTCTTCGTGTCTTGGTGGTTAGATTCTTTAACTTACTAAAGTCCGCGTGCAATTGTCAGATATAGATCCCGAGCTTGTTGTTCAAATTCCATTGCTTGTTCAATGAGGCTTCCACCGATCAATGGGTTAATAGCTTCTTCTGGATCCCACCAACCAACCTCATTTAAGTGATCAGCGGGAAAAGGGAATTCGTGTTGCGCGACTGGATTTCGTGAACCATCGCTCGCAACCAGTTCTCTGGTCCATTGCTGCGACCGCACCGATACGAGTCCATCATTTTTTCCTTCTTGATCTTGCACAATCAGCCAGGCCGGAACTAATGGAGCAAAAACATCCTTCAGGCCTTCAAACGCAGAATAGGTTTGGTAACGAACGGGATTTCTTGCTTCTGAATCTTCAGCTCTGCGGTTAAACGCTTCACAACTGTCAGTGGTTAAGCTTTTTACACCTCTGACGTCGAATAAGTGGCCCAAAATATCAAGCAGAAAGGATTCGCTGCTGTTCACCAGGCGATCTGCAACTGGAGATCCGTGATGGGGAGTTCCAATTGTCGTAAGCGTTTCGACTTTATCAGCCATACCGAGATCGACAATCATGTGTCTTGCATCCAATCCACCCATGCTGTGAGCAATAATATGAACCTTGCTGCTGTTAGTGTTTTGGAGCACCTTATCAACATGATCTCGCAATTGACTTGCGCGCAATTCAACGGGGCCGGCAAATGATTGGTCAGGATGAAACACCGTAAAGCCGTGATTTTCGAGATGGGTTTTGATGCCCCTGAAGTATTCGCCTTTGTCGCTAGCATTTGAATCTGGCAAGTTCAGCTTTTTACGCAAGCGAACCGATAGAACGTCGAAACGTGCAATGCCATGCGCCAGGACGATCGGAAGATTTGACATGACGGCTCCTTAATTCATGATTTCGGAACGAGGTGAAAGACATCGATGAGTTTTACGTCGAGATCACTACCGTCATAATAACGACCACTCGAATCTTGCCCCCCGATTTTGCTCGGATCGTCGATTGCGATGACGTATCCAGTGAGTCCTTCGGGCGTGAGACGGAAGCGAATGAATTCCTTAAATTTCTCAATTCGCGCGGTGCCGCCAACTTCGTTGTTATGGCCGTTGAAGGC
>JBKPQV010000426.1:0-4735 GCA_046734235.1 Acidobacteriota bacterium | reverse complement strand
GCTAAACGTTATTGTGATGCGCGAAGGCAGCACAGCTGAACTAAACAGTACGGTCACCGGTGAGCAATACAAAGACCTGAAGTTTCTTGACGGAATCGAGCGCGAAGGCGACCAGCCAATGGCTTCCGGAGAGATCATTACGCTGATTTACAAGGCAAGGAAGGGTCAGAGTCAGGGCTCAAATGTAACGATACGTGGCGTTGGACCAATGTCGTTTAAGTTGCGTTCCGGGTTTAAGACGATTGCCGGACGAGTTTTTCAACCGGGAATGACTGAAGCAGTAGTTTCAAAACGCATCTCCGAACGCTTTCAGGGCCTCGATATTGGAGACAAGTTTAAGATTCAGACCACTGATTACACTGTTGTGGGTCTCTTTGATTCGGCTGGAAAAGCATTTGAATCGGAGATATGGGTCGACATCAACTCGCTCGCGAATTCGACCAAACGGACTGAAGCATTTTCTTCAGCACTTCTTCGCGTCAAAGATCAAAACGCGATGACTGCTTTGACGAAGCGAATCACCGATGATCCAAAACTGCATCTCAAGGCAATGCCCGAACGTGTGTTCTATGAAGATCAACAGGGTGCAGCTTCTGGGGCACTTAAGTTACTCGCGGTCTTCATATCATTCGTCATGGCGGTGGGCGCCGGGTTTGCCGGCATGAATACCATGTATGCGGCAGTCTCCCGACGCACTAAAGAGATTGGTACCTTACGTGTGCTTGGTTTTAGCAGACGCAGTATTCTGGCGGCGTTTTTGTTAGAGTCTGTTTCGATTGCGCTCATCGGCGCTGTTATTGGAATCGTTCTTGCACTGCCTTTGAACTTTGTATCAACAGGCACTTCTAACTTTGTAACATTTAGCGAGATTGCTTTTAACTTCCGCGTGACTCTCGATCTTGCACTATGGGCTTTGGTTTTTGGCGCGATAATAGGCTTCGTTGGTTCCTTGCTACCGTCCATTAGGGCATCACGTTTCAAGATCGTCGATGCGCTACGCGCCTAGTAGATTTGTAGAATTCTTCTATGGTTACGAGTCCTAAAACAAAAGAAGATCAGGAAGATCTTAATAAGCGTCTTCGCAGTCTGAAGATTGATCGGAGCACCACACCGGCACCGTCTCCAAAGAGTAAGACGCCGAAGTTGCTTTTGTTGGGTATCGCGGCGTTGATAGCAGTGGTGGCACTTGCTTATGTCTTTCTTTTTTCTCCGGCTAAAACCATTTCTGTTGCGGCCGTTACTACGGATTCTGGTGGTGCGTCATCGGGAGAGAGCGTCTTATCAGCATCCGGCTACGTCGTTGCTCACCACAAGATCGCCGTTGGCGCAAAAGTAATGGGACGGGTTGCCTGGATTGGTGTCGAAAAAGGCGACCTCGTTCAATCCGGACAAGTACTTGTCAGGCTCGAGGACAGTGAATTTCGTGCTCAGGTGAATCAGGCAAACGCGAATCTCGCAGCCGCACAGGCACGCCTTGATCAGTTGAAAAGTGGATCGCGGCCGCAAGAAAAGATCAAAGACAAGGCGGCAGTTGTTCAGGCAGAGGCGAATCTAAAGAAGGCCCAGGCTGATTACGAGCGGAGCGAAACACTCTATCGCTCTGGCGTAGCTTCGAAGGCCGAACTTGATCAGGCTTTGGCGGCGCGCGACACAGCGGCAGCATTAGTCGAAGCTGCTAAACAATCAAGCGCAATGACTGATATTGGTCCTCGCGCTGAAGAGATTCGTGCGGCGCAGGCACAAGTCCAGCAAATGAAAGCGGCGCTGGATTACGCAAACACGCAACTTGCTGCGACCGAAATAAAAGCGCCAGTGGCAGGCACCGTTCTCGAACGCATTGTTGAACGTGGCGAAATGGTAAGCCCATCGGCATTTGGTGGTTCGGGTGCCCGCACGTCAGTAGTCGATCTGGCAGACCTCAACGACCTGCAAATCGAACTGGACATCAGCCAGTCAGACTTTGCTCGACTAAAGATGGGACAAAGAGCCGAAATAATTCCGGATGCGTTTAGTAACATGCGCTTTAACGGCTTCATCGCCGAGATCGCCCCAGAAGCCAATCGCGCAAAAGCGACTGTACAGATCAAAATAAAGGTTGAAGATCCAAATGAACACCTGCGGCCGGAAATGAATGCTCGTGTGAATTTCCTTTCCGACAAACCGGCCCAGACAAGTGGACCGGTGGCCGCTCGTGTACTCGTTCCAAAACAAGCAGTCGTCAAGAAGGATGGCGGTGTTTTTGTCTTTGTCGTTAAGAACAATAAAGTGGAGCAACGAACAATAAGAACCGGCGATGAAATGGGCGACAAATATTTTGTTTTGGACGGACTGAGCGGTAGTGAGTCTGTCGCAGTTGCCGGAGTTGAAAAATTGCGCGATGGAGATAGGGTGAAAGTGCAATAGGAGGAGTTTTGTACTTTGAGCTTTGTACTTTGAGCTTTGAGCTTTGAACGAGGTCCAAAGTAAGACTGTACAAACACGAACAAAGTTCAAAGCTCAAAGTACAAAGCTCAAAGTTCAATTACCCGAGGAGACTTCCTTGTCATGGCGATAGTGCAAGTTCGCGACGTAAGCAAACGTTTTTCACGAGATGGGTTTGAGGTTGTGGCGTTAGATCACGTCGATCTTGAACTTGAAGAAGGTGATTTCTTCGCCTTGATGGGTCCAAGCGGTTCGGGCAAATCAACGTTGCTGAAGTTATTGGCAGGAATCGATCGTGTTACTGAAGGCCAGGTCCTGGTGATGGGAACCGATTTGGCTCGCCTTAATGAAAGCCAGCTCGCCGCGTGGCGAAATTCGCATATCGGCTACATCTTCCAAACATTCAATTTGGTTCCCGTACTTACAGCATTTGAGAATGTTGAACTACCGTTGCTCCTAACCAAACTGAGCAAAGCGGAACGTAAGAAGAATGTGGAGACTGCTCTCGAATTGGTGGGCCTCACAGATCGAATGCATCACCAGCCGAAACAACTTTCCGGTGGACAAGAACAGCGCGTGGCCATCGCGCGCGCAATTGTCACCGATCCCGACCTGATTCTCGCTGACGAACCGACTGGTAACCTTGACGCGCGCTCGGGTGAAGAGATTCTGCAAATTCTTTCAACGCTCAATCGCGAGTTGAAAAAGACGATCATGCTCGTCACTCACGACCCACATGCAGCAAGTTATGCGACACATGAAATGCACCTCGAGAAGGGTGTGCTTACTCGAGCAGCCGCAGTCGCGTAGGTACATTCACGCAGAAGAATTTAACCACTAAGTCACCAAGACACTAAGACATAAAATTATTGGATCAGTTTGTGTCTTTGTGTCTTCGTGTCTTTGTGGTTAATTTTTTCTGTCCTGAGTTGTTTACTGAGTCGAGGCCAGTTGTCCAACCAACTGCGGCAACTTTGTTGGACCAAACGCAACATTGTGCTCTGCGTCAAACACCAGACGATCGCCGTCCACTTTGAATGAGAGCGATGAGTAGAACGGTGTCTGATACAACACTAACTTCACATTGAATACGTCTTCCGACGACCATGCCCCACTTGTCGCAACTAAGGGGTGGTCCGGCACGCTTAGAAATTTGTCGAGCCCATTTGTAAATCCACCAGGTGCCTTACGCCAAGCTCCCATTCCGATTGGCGTCCTGATATCACCACTGTTCGTTCTTACGGTTAGTGTTGGAGTTTCAGAACTGAATTCGAACGAGACCGCGTTGATTCCACGGTCATTTTGCGGGAAATCAAACCACTTGCCGGATAACTTAGCGGCCATCGAGCTGGTTGGCTTACCACCTGGCAGTTTGACCACCAAGCTCCCCAATCTAGTTTCAAGTTTCCGTCGCGCTGAACTGTCTTCTGGCAACTGACCCGGTTTCATCGCCGGCAACAGCTTATTCCAAACAAGGTTCATTACACTTTGCATGTCGCGGACACCACTCGTGATGGCCACAACTGCGTCGAGTTCGGGGATAACCATGCAGTATTGACCAAACGCACCATCACCCCGGTATGTATTGTGACGCGAGCGCCAGAACTGGTAACCGTATCCCTGGTCCCAATCACTGGTTGGCGCCGATCCATTTGCTGTTTGTCTCGCCGTGGCTTCTTCAACCCATGAAACCGGGATCAATTGTTTTCCCTGCCATTTCCCTTTCTGCAAATACAACTGTCCAAAGTGCGCAATGTCTTCAGTACGCACTGATAAGCCGTATGCGCCGGCAGTAATTCCCTGCGGGCTTGCGACCCATGTCGGATTCTCAATTCCCAGCGGATCGAATAGACGCGGTTTCAAATAATCCAACACCGTTTTTCCGGTCACCTTTTGCACAACGGCAGAGAGCATGTAGGTAGCAGGCGAGTTATAGAGGAAGTGTGTTCCGGGTTTGAAAGGAACCGGATGGGCTAGAAATGTTTTGGTCCAGGGAGCACCATCAGCCCGAATTTGCGCTTCGGTTTGATTTCCGGTGGCCATGCGCAATAAGTCACGCACACGCATTGCTTTCAGGTTGTTTGATGGTTCCGCCGGTGCGTCTTCGGGAAAAAACTTTAGCACTTGATCATCGAGACTCAGCTTTCCTTCACTGATTGCCAACCCAACAGCTGTCGAAGTGAAGCTCTTACTCAATGAATAAAGAATATGCGGAGTGGCAGCATCGTATGGTCCCCACCAGCCTTCGGCAACTACATACCCATGTCGCACCAACATAAAGCTATTCATTGTGTCGATCTGTTTATCGGCAGTC
>JBKPQV010000425.1:0-7705 GCA_046734235.1 Acidobacteriota bacterium | reverse complement strand
CGTATAGAGCGGGCGCTTCGTGTCTATATTGTGAGGAGGTCGAGACTTAGGTAAGGGGGGACTCGATCTCAGCACTCCACCTAAGTTCTTGTCAGTGAACTAATTACGCGCAACCGCTCCTGCTAAAAGAATTTCGTTCTTGTCTCTCAAATACTCATGATTCTCTTTAGTCTCACTGGTGCCCCCCCATAATAGACACCAAACAGACACCAAAAGCATCTGGTGTTTTCGATGGACCAGATCGCGTCACACTGTCTTTCATCTTTCCACGCCCAAAGATGGTGTCGGATTATTGGGACGTATCTTACAGTTTGACTTCGTATCGATTGACTTGATCAATTTACTTCTTGTTGATTCAAGTAAGACGTCGAAATGAGGGTCCGAATCAAATTCTTCTCAATGACCGCGCTGCGACAGGAAACTATTTTGACATTGAATAGCCGAAGCCCGAACCTCAGCGTACTCTGGTCTTGCCCGAACGTTTGCCAATAGTGGGTCAGAATCTATTGCGGGATACGAGCAGTAGTTGCCATTGATGGCCTTTTTGAGCATTCCAAGAGCAGCACTGGTTCGGCCACAGTAAGCAAGGTGTCCACCCATCAGGTAATTCGTTTCAGGATCGTCTGAAACCCGCATTGCCTCAGCCAACGCCTCGACCTCAGTCGCAGGGTTATGTTGAGCATAAGCCATCAACATATCGTAACCCGCCCACTGAGGAGTATGGGCCAACCCGAGTTGCAGCGCTTCCTTCTCTTTACCCTGTCGCAAGAGTATGTCGATGGAGAGCGACGTCGCAAAATCCGACCCGGCATAATGGTTGAGGTAGTTAAGCGCCTGCGGATAATCCCCCTTTAGAAGAACCACCATTGCACACGAGCGCAACGTAAGAGTTGGACTTTGCCGCTCCAATTGGAATGCCGTATCACAATGCTTGGCCGACTCATCCAACAACCCAGCAAAGCGGAGTACGTAACTCAAACTGAAATGGACATCGGGATTATCGGGGTGGCGCCGAACGAGATCCTGTGCATCGTTGTAAGCCCGCACCAAGTCTCCGTGTTCGACGTAACTCTCAACCCGCGCAGCGCGGGCAGGGATGTAATCGGGATCCAGCGCGAGTGCACGCTCGTTGGCCATATCGGAGCGGTCCGATGAACCGCGTCCTTCGCTCGTATAGTGCGAGTCTGTCGAGTATGCGCGCGCCAGAGTGTGCCAGGACGGAGCATATTCGGAATCGAGCTGCACAGATTTCTCCAGCATTGCTATCGCTTGTCGATTGGTTTTCAGATCGAATGTCAGAGCCACCGCGCGTAGGAACAATGCATAAGCCTCTTCGTTCTTAGGTTGGGCTGCGGTGTCAGCAGCTGTGGCACCTATAGCTTGAGCGAGTCCACCGCGGACTTTGAGCATGATCTGCACACGTGTTCCAATCATGTTCTGTGCTGGCGCGTCGATCTCACCTCGCCACAAAACACTGTTACTCTCCACGTCAATCGCTTCCAACGTGATATGCAGTTGATCACCGGCCTTCGAGAAATGGCCGGACACAATACTGCTCACGCCCATCTCCCGCCCGACTCTTTGAGGGTCGAGTACCGGCTGGTCGTATTTAGTCGTTGACGCAAACGGTCGAACCAGAAGCCCCCGCGTATGACTTAGAGTCGTTGTTATTTCGTCGGGTAGCGCAAGGCGCAGATAGTCTATGCTCGAGTCGGATCCAACGTTTTGAAACGGCAGAACTGCCACAGGCTTGAGTGGAGGTAAGGTTGGTACCGCAGGGACCCGTGCACGCCTAAATGCGAAAAAGACGGCGACAAGTGCAAGAGGAATTACGGCGGCAATCACCAGCCAGGGAAGACGCGAACGGTTTTGTGCTCTTCTTCGTTCAGCCAACAATGCGCGCTGTCGTGTCTGCTCCAATTCAGCACGTTCGGCGCGCCGGTATTCAAGACTGGTCAGACGTTTCTCAAACTCCAGCGCCGATTGAATCCGTCGCGTCGGATCACCACACGCGGCTTCTGCGATGTCTTCACGAAGCAGTGGGTCGGCAATATCTGCTTCCCAGCCGGGGGCAAGTGGTTTGCGAAAGTCTCCAGCCATTAGTTGATAAAGCAACACACCAAGCGCATAGACATCAGAAGCGGCACTTGGTGATTGTCCAGCAAGCACCTCAGGGGCGATATACATTACCGTTCCCGTTATCGAGTCTTCATCGGTCGCCACAGGATGCGTGAAACCGAGATTGGTAATCCCTAATGCGCCGAGTCGTGATGGGGAAAGTAATGTCGCACTTCCAAAATCGGCAATCTTTATTTGGAGCGTGCCAGTGGAATTCTTTGAGACAAGGATATTGCCCGGTTTGAGATCTTTGTGTAAGACATCGAGACTGTGTGCAGCCGCAACTGCCCGCACTGCATCAATGAAGAGCGACAAGCGCAGATCGGTTCCAATCGTTTGAAGTCCTCCCTCCCTACTTGCCCACTCAGCCAGGTTCAGACCAACATATTCGCTTTCAATGAAATACGGTGCCTTGTCAAAGTTCCATTCGAGAACGCGAACAAAATCCGGACGTTCGCCAAGCGAGTCATGAAGGAGCCGAGCGAGTGTCACTTCCCGTTTCAGCGCCCGCAGCGCCAGTCCCGCTGGAGCAAACTTGAAAACTCGAAGCTCATGAGTTTTTGGGTGTTCTGCGAGCCAAACTTCGCTTGAAGGCGATTTATCAAGTCTTCGTAACAGTATCCATTGATCCCGCGACGGTACGGATTGGCCAGCGGCAAGACTTAACTCGGCAGATTCGACAACAGGGGTTGCACTAGTTTGAACCGGAATGGCAAGTCGATAGCCGATTCTTGGCAAGGTGACAATCAGCGACTCATCGCCTAGCGCTTTGCGCAGTTTCGAGATTGCCGTAGCAAGAGAACTATCGACGACCGTTAATCCCGGCCAAACACTGTCGAGCAATTCTTCCTTAGTAACCACCTCGCCAGCGTGAAGCAAAAGTTGATGAAGGACTTCCCAAGGCTTGGCTTCCAATTCTATTGGCATCCCTCGCACGCGAAGATCCCGGCGTCTCTCATCCACTTCACAGTCACCAAACCGCCAGACGTGCGCTGAAGGTTGATGAGGAGGAGTGTCTGTGGCAATTCGTTCCACGGCGGTTTTACTTCTTCAGAATTCTTAAGAGTTACGTTAGGACATTAGAGCCCGAAGTGTTGCAGGATGCTTATCCGAAACGGAAGTTTGGGCGTGCATTCTACTACAGCGTTAGCTTGGGGAACGACCATTTTGAGTTGGTTCGGAGTGGTGAGTGGCAAGTGGACTTTCATGCAAATTGAATTGGGCGCGCGGCGCTGTTCAACAGCGTAAGGAGAAAGAAATGAATCTTAAACCAAACATTCTCGTTCTCATGGCTGCTCTGGCATTGATGCTAACTCCCAGGATTCAAGGACAGACGACGAGCCCGCCATACCTCAGCCAGTTTCCGTCGGTCGAGCGCGTGAAGGGTGAGATAAGAGGAGCAGATGCCACAGACACGGCCGCTCGGCAGAGTGCCGCGTTCTGGTGGCTCAACCAGATCGCCATGGCAGTCGGCGGTAGTGGAAAGTTGGTGTCCAGCAGCGAGTCGGGTCACTTATATTCGCGATACATTGACGCTTTCCGAAGCTACGCACAAATTTACGCGTCCGGTAGAAATCTGAGGTGGGAGCAGCTTCTGGAGACTTACAAATACGACCCGGTGTTCGGAGACGAACTGATAAAGCGATTCTTCACGGCCGACTTCCGCGCCGGATACTACAAGTTTAGCGGGAAGCAGCCGCCACAAATGACTACGTCGCAGCCGAAAACTCCGCCAACTGCACAGCCGAACGCGTCGGAACGTGCCAGCGCGGAATCTTACAACGCCCAAGGGAATGAATACTTTCATGCGAAGAACTTTGCCAAAGCAATTGAGGCTTATGACAGAGCGATTGCGATTGACCCTTCCTACGAAAAGGCGTACGTCGGACTCGCCATCTCATACACCGAGACGAAACAGTGGCAACTTGCGGTTGCAACGTTTCAAAAGTCTCTAACCCTCGGCAACACCGACCCTTTCTTGCTCTTGCTGCTTGGCGGAGCGCACAGAGAACTGAAGCAATACGATGAGGCTTTGAAAGTCTTTCGCAGCGTGATTGAGCTTCAACCGGCAGCGGAAGCTCTGGTGTCCGCTCACGATGAGATTGGGAGCACCTATTGGGAGATGGGTCAATTTCAGGACGCGGTGTCGGCCTACAAAACTGCGCTTCGTATTGACCCGAATGACGTAGATGCTCACCGGGAGTTAGGTCTTTCATATTACCGTCTGAGTCAATATCCAAATGCTTTGGCAGAAGTTCAACAAGCGATTCGTTTGAACCCAAAGAATGCCTCGTCCTTCCGCGCGCTCGGCTATATCTTCGTGAAGATGGGTAAGAAACAAGAAGCTATGGAGGCTTACAAAACGCTCCTGACATTGAATATCGAGATGGCTCAGCAGCTTTACGCTGAGATCAATAAGATTGAGCCGTCGAACAAGAGAGGCACTGCGACAAGTCTGTCGGAGACTAACACCGCGGAGACTTACTTAGCTGAAGGTATTAAATACAATGACGCAAATGACCACGCCAGTGCTATTGAGGCGTACAAAAAGGCGATAGCGCTCAACCCAAAAATGAGTGAGGCGCACTATAGGCTGTCTAGTTCATACTTCCTCCTCGATAGGGATCAGGAGGCATTGGTGGCTATTAACGAAGCTCTTCGATTAAGCCCAAAAGAGCCGGCCTATTACGGAATGCTTGGCTCCATCCATTTCGATCTCAGACAGTATGAGTTGGCGCTCCCCGCTCTACAACAAGCAGTCCAGCTGAAACCGGATCTTGCACTGGCCCACTTTTATGTTGGTCGTACCTACCTCCGATTAGGGAGGAAAGAAGAGGCGATTAAGGTTTACCCTAAGCTTGCCGCATTAGATGAGAAGAGAGCGCAGCAGCTTTACGCTGAAATCATTAACCCCCAACCGTCGCCAAGCAGTGGCACTGCGACAAGTCAGCCTGAAACCAACACGTCCCAGAACCAACTGGAGAAGCTGCGCGCCAGCGCCGAACGGGGCAGCGCGATCGCCCAGAACAACCTCGGACGGCGTTACGAACAGGGCAAAGGTGTAGCGGCGGATAAGACGGAAGCACGCAAGTGGTTTCTCATGGCCGCCAATCAGGGTGATGCGTCAGGGAAAGTAAATCTTTGCGAGTCTTATGCGAACGAGCTGCATGTGTACGATGACAGCGATGCCAACGCCAGCGCGCCGATTCGTGCGCTGGTCGGGTCCAGGGCTGTCATGGGTGAAGCAATGAAGTGGTGCGGCGTGGCGGCCAACCTTGGAGATACGGGTGTCTCGAAATGGACACTCGGTGTGCTTTATGCGAAAGGCGGGCCCGGCGTAAAGCCAAATTATGAGGAAGCGTACTTCTGGCTCTCGATGTCAAAAGATGAGGACGTGTTCCGCGATAAAGTGAAAAAAAAGCTGACACCCGAAAAGCGTGCAGAAATTGAGCAGCGCGCGAAAGACTGGAAACCCTAACCGTAACAAGCCTTCTCAATCCGCAGTCGGCCAAAGAGGAAGAAATGAAATTCAAACTAAACATTCGGGTTCTCGGGGCTGCTCTGGCATTAGTGCTAAGAGTTGGCATCCATGCATCATCCGACATAAGCCACGCACAAACGGGCACCTCGGTGTTGACCGTCACCAGTGGTCTGCCAAATCAAGGCGGCATGAATCCCCTTGCTGGTGTGGGGGTTATCCTGCTTCGCGAAAGCTTTGAGAGCTTGCTGCGAAAATCAGGCCGCTTCGGGGGACAGCCATCAGCCTTGCGAGCCTGGCACACTGCCTGTGTCAATCGGTCACCACTTTGCCAGCAGCCGCAATCACAAGTCGAAGCAGCGACCGTGGCTGAGGGCCAGATGGATGGAACGGGACGAGTCGTTTTGCCCGGCGTTGATCCCGGGTCGTACTACCTGTTTGCATTTGGTCTCTCAGTTCAGACTGCCCAAACGCTCATTTGGGACTTCAGGATTGATCTGAAAGCCGGTCAAAACTCCATCACACTCGATCAATCAAATGTTGCGGCGCTGGACACACGTGCTGCGAAACAAGCTCCAGCCCCTGTAACCGCAACAGCCGCCGCAAGCGCTCCAAGTGCGACGGTGCGTCCGAGCGGCCCAAGCAATAGCATACTGACGCTCACTGCGACTGATGGTCCAGGTAAACCCGTCGCTCAGCATACCTTCTATCTTCTCGACGATGACTTTGAACAGATCTTAAGGAGTGTCGGTTTCAAGCAGCAGATGTTACTGGGCAAGCCGCTACCATTACTCAATAGCTTTGAGTTCGTCGCGCGAATGGTGGCGCTTCAAGAAAACGATCCTCGCTTCAAGTTACTGGAAGGGTTTGGAGGGGAATCACTTATTCCTCCTGCGGTTAAGCAGCAGTACGACCTGGGCCTGCAAGCACTTTCGCAACACATAGTAGCAACTGTCAGAACGAACGGCGGCGGCCGCGGCGCCGCAGCTGCGGTTCCAGCAGGCACTTACTACGTGTATGGCACAACAAGCGAATTCGTTCATGTTGGGGACGTAGTAACGGTCGATCGCAGCACGGTAAATCCTACCGTAACCAATCGACGCCAGTACGGTTATGACTCCGCCACAATCTGGAATATGAAGGTAGCGCTGAAGGCCGGACAGAACTCCGTAATTCTCACACGCACAAATGCTACTTTTGTAACGGGTCGTTGAACCGTTTGGCAGGTGCGTGGGGTTGTAACCGGATACTGGAATTGATTACGGGAACCGTGGAATTCTTTTGCTAATAAATATCTTGGGCAACGAAGCGAAGTCTTTCTACCAAAACGGAGCGGCTTCAACGTGTCTCTGTGCCGCTGGAGATTCTACTAAAAACCAATTTGCGAGAGTTTGTTCATTTCACTCAAACAATGCGTGCGAGGGTGCAGAGACTGAGATTCGGCACCATTGTAAGTTGCTGAAATGATTGAAGTTAGAGAAGGGATTTGCCGAAGGGGGGACTCGATCTCGGCACTCCGTCTAAGTTATTGTCAGTGAACTAATTACGCGTAACCGCATTCGACAAAAGAATATAGATTTCGTCTCTCACATACTCATCATTCTCTTTAGTCTCACTGGTGCTCTCCGATTATAGGCACCAAACAGACACCAAAATTAAAGAAGCATAAGCTCGTAATCTCGCTGGTAAGACGACGCTACTAGACCCCGCTGCAGAAACAGACTCAATCAAGAGTGATGTTTTCAATTCTCGTCTTCGACGGGTTGATTCGCGCAACGTGCATGTGTGGAGCGACCAGCCGCATCACCCAATTTACAGGCTGAATAACCAACGTAACATATCAAGGTATTGCGCTTCTTAAGGACCATGACGATTCAATGCTGCCAACCAGTTCATCACCACTGTCACTGGTATGCTCTGATTAGCACTGCCGGTCTTGACAAGTAACCGACTCCCATCAGGTGCGACATCGTACCCTGCTAAGGCTGAGTCAACGTGAAAAAGCGACGTAGGAGTTCCCCGTGCAAATCTAGCACCTGTCTCTAGCGGTACTGCCATCAGCCTTCCATCGGCGGCCATGTAGATCAGTTCCTTCTCTTGCCTCCATCT
>JBKPQV010000424.1:0-4386 GCA_046734235.1 Acidobacteriota bacterium | reverse complement strand
GTGGTGAAGCACACGATGGAAATCGTCGTATTCCTTCACCCCAAACTCTTCGTCAATAACGTTAATCGTAGCTGCGTTAATCTTGATAAGAGCACCGGACATCAGGATTAAGGTGGCGATGACAGCTAGCCGAACAAGGGTTAGTGAGCCTTCAGCATGAGGGGCATGGCTCACAATCCGACTAAAGTAGATCGAGGACATTTCGAGCCTCCTGCAAGATCAGATTTTTGGCGGTGCTAGGGTTACTACTAAGTGTTTGGTAAGTCAACGGGGGCGAACGGGGGAGAGAAAACTTTATTGGTCATTTTCCATTTTCCATTTGTCATTTTCCATTTGCGGACCCTTCGGGCTTCAATCAGGGTTCTAACCAACCACCTCCTTGGAGTGCGGTGGCCTGGCACCGCTTTGTTACAGCGTTACTAAGCCTAAATTCCTTAAGCAAGTCAGCGCCTTCGCTGTTCTTTTTCGATGTGGCCCTGTAACAAAGCGGTGCCAGGCCACCGCACTCCAAGGAGGCGCGTGTTGCTAGAACCCTGTTGAAGCCCGAAAGGTCCGCAAATGGAAAATGACAAATGGAAAATGGAAAATGACCAATAAAGTTTTCTCTCCAATTAGATTTCCCAGTCCTTCAATCCATCCACCACTCGCAATACTTCCCCACGTTTCTTTTCAAAAATCGCGAACATGAAAATGATCGTCGCTCCGGTGGCAATGCCGGCGACGTACCATAACCAGGTCCAACCGAAATTAGCTGAGGCATACCAGATCATTGTCACGATCGAGAGTAGCAGGAACACTGAACCCATCAATAAGAGTCCACGAATCCTGAACATGATTCCTGAAAACACACCTGCTAAAGAAAACGCTCCCAGAAGCAGCGGCAACCAGGGTGAGTTAGCTACTCCATTGATAAAAATATCAGCAGTCGAGGAAACATAGATCGTCACCAACGAAAGATATCTGACACCTGCTAATTGATCTTCCGAGAGCTTCTCCTCATTCAGATACGCAGCCAACAACACCGACAGAGCCAGTGGTATGAGCCACAATTGCGGATGCTGAAGAAACTGGTAATTGTCGGTACGCTGCAAGACATACCAAAGAGCAGCGTTGCCCGAAACACCCGCCAGTGCACCAAAGATAAATGAACGACGAAGAATACTCAGCAGTCCATATAGACCACCTACAATAAACAGCAATGTTGAATAATCGACCTGGGATGTTGCCAACCAAAAACCAAGAACCGGAAGCAATGGCAAGAACGCTCCAGTGCGTACCATAGGCCTGGCAAGCACCAATATGTTGCGACGGCGCAAAGACTCACTGGCAACAACCCCCAGGTACGCAATGGCCATTACTACGAAAGGCCAATAGTCCTCGAAGAATCCCGTAAACAACCACGGCATCGTTAGGCGAATGTGAAGGAAAAGGAGCGCTAACATGAACTCTGCTACGTAGACATATTTCATTCGTCCACGTTCCTGCAGACTGAGGGGATCATGTTGTGGTGACAAGGCAAACCAAACCGGGACTATTACGGCAGAAACGAGTGTGATTCCTATTGCAAAAAGCGATGTCGGAGGGATGCGAACTGCGCCAAAACTGAGCTGATAAAAGACTTCAGTACTGAGGCAAAACGCTAAAGCTAGTAGTCCGCCACTTAGCAATACAGGCACACACGCTTTTAAGGAATTGGACCATTCCGCGTGAATGTGGCGAACCTTGTCAAGGAAGATCCCATACAGTGCAACCAGTGCAAAAACCAGGACCATAAGGATTACGCTGCGGTTCAACCACGTGGCATTGACCAGTGGGGTTAACCAGGACCAGGCAAACAACACCAGTCCACCTACCAGGGTTGCAATTGAAGCCCTTCGCCATCTTTCACTCCAGGCACCTTCGGCCAACAACCCAAAAGTTATCGCCTGCGCCACAACCGCAAATGCAGCAGCAAGCCGTAGGTCAAAAGCAAAAAAACGGAGATTCACCCAGTAGGAGATTGAGCCTATCACGAGAACTGAAACAACTATCGTTGCAGCTAGCCATGGCAATTCAGTCCTAGTTGGTTCGATTCGCGGTGTAATGCCCAGACGCTCACCTACATGTAATACCAATGTTCGCTTGCGCCAAAAGATCGCGATTACGAGCGAATAACACGCAAGGAACATCAAGGCCGACCACAGCTGATTATCAACCGAAAGCTCAAGCTCCTGGATTGTTAACGCACCTGCCACAAGCCCGAGTACATAGAGGCCAGCGGTCGAATACTTCACACTTCGATCCCACAGCGTGGCAAACATCAAAAAAGCTGTCGCAAGCCAGACATGCCAGGTAAATTCATCATTCAGCAAGAATCCTGCATTGAAACGGTATAGAGCAATTACCGTAAGCACCATCAACGAAAAGATGACAACCAGGGTGTGATATGGAAGCAGTGGCTGAGTCGCGTCAGTACCAACTAAGCGCCTCGCGCGAACTTCCATGAACAACCAAAGTAAGCTTGTTAGACATGCGACAACCAGATTGACCTCGAGAAAAGAGATGAATGAAGCACCGCTATTCGATTGAAAACCCAGCCACCAGATCGACGTCGCGATATTTGTAAGAATTCCGGCAGCATAAAGATATCTATGCTTTTGAGTTGTGGCCTGTAACGCGGCTCCCAATACAGCGAGAGCAATCATCGGGATGATGGTCCACCAATAGAGTGTACCGTCAAGTACTGTAAGCACCCGCAAAGTAAGAGCTACTGACGCAACTCCGATCAACGCGCTACTGCTAAGCGCTGCTCTGCGCCAGTCTTCCTCCAGGCTAAATTGGTTCTGATTCCTTAGAAACGAAACAAGAAACATTACCCACGCTGTGAATGTAGTTCCTACGGCGAGAACGCGCAGTTCAAGTGCATTGTCGCCACCGACGAAAGCAAATGACGACAGGCAAGCCACAGACAGAAGAATTAAGGTTGCAGTTCTTGCTGACAAACGTTCCCCGAATGAACGCTTGATAAATACGACTGTCAGGGCTGTGACCCCCAGGGCCAGCCAGCCAATCAATGAGCCAGCGATTCGAGTTGCATCTCCAGGCTCATTCACCACGATGAGTGAGAGAGTAAGTGGCCCTAACAGGAGAGCATTAATTGCCACTGCCATACCTAACTCGATTCTGATTAACCAATCAACCATTTTTGCCTTGCATTCAAGGACTTGTAGCCACTTCTTACGCAAGACCTGCCATACCAATGCATGAATCGCGATAGTAATGGCGTTCAACTGAGCCACACGAACCAAGACTGTAGAATCCATTGGTCCATCTACTGAAACAACAGATAAGACATAAGCTAGTGTGACTGTCGCAGCGATGACTAACGCAGAGTAGAAATTGAAATCCGGTAAACTTTCACGTACCGCATAACCCACTAGCACCAACGAGACGGCTACGAGCGGAATCGCATAAGAAAGGTCAGAACTAAACCAGAAAAAGATTCCGCTTTGCGGAGTTAGTACCGGAGCATGCGCTATAGCACGCAAAGCAGGATAGAAGGTGAAAAGCAATAATGGAACGGCAGTAAGAGAAATGAGCAAAAGACGAAAATTGCCGGCGAGTCCTCTTGAATCCTGGAGGAATTGCGGCCAGTCGAGATGTAACTGAATCCGATTACGACTCCAAATAACAACGGATCCAATAACCAGAAACATAGCAGCGAGAAATCGCCACGCAGTGGCCGTTGCTAATTGTGTCTCGAATCTTCCAGCTATAAGCGGGAGTGCGGCTGACACTGTCAACAAAGCACCGAACAAATAAACCTGCTTACGCCGTTCCCAGGCACTGGTCAACATGAGCACTGTCAAGAGACCGAAAATAATCCACGATCCAAGTCCATAAGCTTCCTGATGTGGAAAGCCTGCGATGTTCCAGCCCTGATATGCACTGCCGCCCAGCGCAAACTCGTAAGCTAGCCCTGACACAGCTCCGTAAACCGAGAGGAAAATGAAAGCAACCAAAAGAACCCACGGCATCAGACGTTCGACTGAGTATTCGACATCGAGGGATCTCACGATTCCGTCAGGCAAAAACTTCGGAGCGATGTATCTGAAACCAAGAAAGCCAAGGCATAACAGTACGAGTACTGTTCCCTGTATCTGTAAAGCCGCAGGATGCATAAAGGCGTGAGGTAAGTATGTGTACCAGTCGTACTGTTGCAGCACAGCTTTCACAGTAAGGATACTTCCGGCGGTAACGGCGATCTGAAACGCAGCAAAAATGAATTTGTAGCGATTTAGCCACAACGAAAGCAGTAGTATTCCCGCTATCCAAAAGACACGCTCAGCCTGCATCGAAGTAACTTGCCAGGGGTTCGTCTGGAAAAACGAAACGACGACAAGAACT
>JBKPQV010000423.1:0-3110 GCA_046734235.1 Acidobacteriota bacterium | reverse complement strand
CTTCGTCCCGATGAGTCGGGACTCGCCCACGGCTATTAACTTACATCCTTTCAGGATGCATCTTTGGTTGCGGCTTCGCCGCGCTGCGTAGTCTGTGAATTCAGGAATTAATACTATCGGCTTAATCGATACAGCGTCGACGCGTGCGGACGTAGGGTGATATCCATGTTCGGTAGCGCGCCCAGGTTTTGTCGCTCCCAAAGATCTCGAACTCGGTAGCTCGCTGAATTCAATCCAATGTCCTTCCATGCGTGCTTGATCGTTTGTTCCGAATCGCTGAGATTGATGATCGCCAGGTAAGTGTCTCTGCCTGATTCATTCTTTGCCGACCAGATCACGATGTTGTCTGTTGTTACTATTGGACGATTGTTCCTTGAATGTTGATCGACAGCGATAACCTCTTCATTAGTTAAGAGACTCTTTGTCCAGTCGTCCATACGGGTAAGATTACCGCCCATAATCAATGGCGATCGAAAGATTGACCAGAGAGTCAACATCGTGCGTTGCTCATCGCGAGTTAGTCGAGTCTCACGCGGCTCACCCCAGCCTGCAGTTGGGCGAAGACTACCGAGTGGTAGCATGTCTGCATCCGGCCAGTGTCCCGGTTGTGCAACACCTGCCCAGACGCGTGTGAGTTCAGCCAGGTTCTTGATCCCTTGAGGAAATCCCTTTGAGCTATGCCACACGTCCCACACATCGTCGGAGATGCGCCACATCTGCGCATATTTCGAGACTTCATCACGCTTGCTGAAATTTGTTGGGCCTGGCGAGAGGCTTAAGACCATCGGCCGTCCAGACTTTGTAATCGCCTCGCTAAACATCCTGATCTCCTCACCCTTGTACGGATGGTCAGAAATGCAGTCGATCTTGATGAAGTCCACCTGCCACTCTGCGTACAGCCGAGCGAGAGAATCGTAATAGGCCTGCGCAGCGGGATGATCAGGCTTCAGGCCGTAGTTGTATTTGTTCCACGGACAGAGATCCGATGTGTCAGCCGCCTCACTTGCCTTAAATCGCGAGTCTGCAATTGGCAAATCTTTCGCAACAGCCTCCTTAGGAATTCCGCGGATTATGTGGATGCCAAACTTCAGTCCGAGCGAGTGCAGGTAGTTGGCAAGCGGACGAAATGTTAATGCCTTGCCGGCGGATGGGAATCGAGCAGGGACTGGAATGTAACGTCCATATTCATCCATCTGGTATTTCGAGTGTTCAGCACTTCCGCTGGCATCCAGATTCGACAAATACCATCCCTCATCAACAACCACGTATTCCCAGCCGTATCGTTTGAGATTTTTTGCCATCCAAAGCGCGTTTGCCTTGATGGTCTCTTCATTGAGTGTGCGGCCATATGAGTCCCAACTGTTCCATCCCATTGGTGGTGTAGCGGCCAGGATCTTGCTTGCACGTTGCGTTTGTCCCGTTACGACAATGCTATGCGTGATTAATGAGGAAGCGATAATTATTAAGAGCCCTAGTTTACGTGCCAGTGGATATGTATCAGTTGTTTTCACGGGCGCATGTTAAGTGGGTTGGCGTTGCGCGTCAACAACATCGATTTTTTGTGGAGTAAGAAGTCCGGGTTCAAAATCTTGCTTAGGGCGGAGCTACTCGTTGTAGTATCTGGTTGTGAAAACAACGCGACGAAAGTTTCTGACTGGTGCAGCGTCCGGAGCGATGATGTTATTGGGCCATCGCAAAACAACCGGCCATTCAAATTCAATACGTTCAAAAATTTCCCTCTCTCAAAAAACATCGAGACCCAACGTCGTTTTCATCCTGGCTGACGACCTTGGTTGGGGCGATCTGAGCTGTTACGGTCGACCTGATTATCGAACTCCAAATCTGGATCTCCTCGCTTCACAAGGAGTCAGATTCACCGACGCGTACTCAGCCTCAGCAGTCTGTACGCCAACGCGTTGTGCGTTCATGACAGGGAGGTACCCTGGTCGATTCCCGATCGGTCTAGTTGAGCCGCTGCCTGCAACCAATCATTTGGTTGGATTAGAACCTCAACAACCGACCATTGCTTCGCGTCTCAAAGAGGCTGGATATCACACAGCGCTGATAGGGAAATGGCACCTCGGGTTTCGACCCGAATGGGGACCCAACGCTCATGGTTTCGACGAGTTCTTTGGGATACTCGCAGGTGCTGCGGATTATCACCTACACAAAAACGGATTGGGTGAACCTGCCTTATACGAGAACCTCACGCCGGTTCAGCGAAATGGTTATCTGACTGATCTCTTCACCGAGCGAGCTGTGAGTTACATCAAGCGTCGGAGAACGGCGCCGTTCTATCTAAGTCTTCACTACACTGCACCACACTGGCCGTGGCAAGACCGTTCAGGAGGAGAGAAAGTCGTCTTCACCGACAAGACTATTGAGCCAATAACTATGGGTGGCGGCGGTTCGTTAAAGATGTATGCAGAAATGATGCGCATCTTAGATGATGGCGTGGGCAGCGTTATGAGAGTTTTAAAAGCAACAGGACTCGAGAAGAACACCCTGGTGATTTTCACCAGCGACAACGGGGGCGAACGGTTCTCATATCAATGGCCCTTTTCAGGTGAGAAGGGTGACCTTCGTGAAGGTGGTATTCGAGTGCCAGCGATCGTTCGTTGGCCTGCAGTTGTGTCACCAAAGCGAGTGACTAATCAGATGGCAATCACCATGGATTGGACCGCGACAATTCTGGCAGCTGCCCAAGCTCCCGATGTTCGTTCTTTGGATGGCACAGATTTGTTGCCGGTCATCACGGGGTCCAAAGCTGTTCAGGAACGAACTTTTTTCTGGCGCATAGGTGATCAAGACGCTGTACGCCACGGTCGATGGAAATACCTGCGTGACGGTGAGCAGCGACTCCTTTTTGACCTGTCAACTGATCAGCACGAACAGGCCAACTTCAGTAACAAGAGTCGTGATGTGCTTGACCGCCTTACCGTCGAGTTCGAAAACTGGAACCAACAAATGTTGCCGAGACTGAAACAAAATGGGTAAGCATCTAGAACCGAAGCACGCCCTTTCCGGCGACGCTTCTCACTTTCAACTAAGTATCCACAGATTACGCCGATTAAGCAGATTTTAATGAGGTTTGCGAAGTCATCTAAGGT
>JBKPQV010000422.1:0-7965 GCA_046734235.1 Acidobacteriota bacterium | reverse complement strand
GAAAAGAGTTTTCCTTATTTTGTTCGATAGTCTGCTCACTCGGAAACCCGCGAAGGAAAGGGAGTCAAAACTAGACAAGTAAATTATCCGCAGATTACACCGATTACGCCGATTTCAAATGAGATCATCGAATCATCTCAGCTTCACTTAGAAATCGGCGTAATCTGCGTAATCTGCGGATAATCTCTGACTTCGAACTAGAACACAAACCTCCCGCCTACTTGGATACGACGCGGCTGGAAGATATCGGCATTACGTGCAGAGATACCGAAGTTCACGTCGTCGACGTTAACGTTCGCCAGGCCAAAACGTCCACGATTGAAGAGATTAAAGAACTCAGCGCGTATTTCGAAGTAAGTGGTTTCGGTAATTCTGGTTTTCTTCATAAGGCTGAAGTCCTCTGTGAAGAAAGGTTGTGCCCGCAGACCACCATACGTCGGCGCGGCGTTGCCGAAAAATCGCAGCGGGTCAGAATAATACGCAGTGTATGCTGGATTCACCGTAACACCACCATCCAGCGAAAAGGCAGGTGCATTGCGGAAATCTAGTGGCCGCGAAAATGCTGCTGGATTCAAATAACGATAGTTTAAACCACCCGCGGGAATGTCCGTATAGAACGGCTGTCCCGTGATGTTGGGTCGCAGGTTGCCGAGATAGCCCGCAAGTTGCAAAAAGTCTCTCTGTCCTCCGGCGATGAATGGAGTCAGGGCAGGGCCACTTCGATACCGGTGAATTCCTGTTATCTGGAAACCGCCCACCAAACGATCAACGAAGCCACCTTGATTCAGATATCGCCTGCCTTTACCGAAAGGCAACTCAATGATGTAGTTAAAGACAAGCGAATGAGGTGGAATACTTGGTGAGACGGAACGGAGCGGTCCCCGATCGAATGGGTTCTGGACCACACCATTTAGCGGAGAATCGCCGAAGATGTCTTCGCCTGCATCAGTGATCAACTTGGCGAAGGTATATGAAAGTCCTGCCTGTATCCCGTTCGAGAAGCGGCGAGTCACGTCAACCTTACCAGCGTTATAAAAACTTTGTCCCTGGCTTTCGAGTCGGTTGTTGATGATTCCGTACTGCGGGAACGCTCTAAGGGATTGTGCAACCGTGCCGGCAAAAGCTCCACCCTGAGTAGCGAAGCCTGGATAAACAGCATCCGGGGTTGCTGCCAATGGGACTCCTACACTCGCTGCAAACGATCGCTCAACTGGCGTAACCGCGGAGAGCTGCTTTTGCAGTAATGGTAAGCCGAGCTTCAAGGCGTTCAAAGGCACCTTATTGATAGGATCAAAGTTTGAGCGCAGGCGAGTACCTTTGCTACCGATGTAACTGACTTGAACAGCGAAATTGAGTGGCAATTGACGTTGCAGGTCAAGACTGTACTGCGCGGTGCGTCCGGTCTTGAAATTCTTGTCGAAGAAATCCATATCGGTACGATCCAACTGGCCGACTGCCTGGTCATTTGGATTGGCGAGCGGGACGTGTGGGTAATTCTCGAGAGTAATAAACGCGTCAAGACCACCATTAATATTCACGGCGCCAGGACTGTATCCAAGAAACCCAGTGTTGCCGAAGTCGTTATAGATAATGGGAGCGTAGTAAATTCCGTAGCCACCACGTACCACTGTTTTGTCGTTTACCGAATAGGCAAAGCCGATGCGTGGTCCAAAATTGGTACGGTCGGGATTTACAAGTCCAAAATTTGCGGCCTGCAGTCCACCTTGACCGGTTGCTCCGACGATGGCGCCGCGTCGTCCGCCAGCTGCGGGGTTCGGTGTATCAGGATCAAAGCCACGAAGGAAGCCACGCGCCTCTTCCCGGGGACGACCGTAGTCATACCTGATGCCGACGTTTACTGTTAGTTTAGACGTAACCTTGATGTCGTCCTGTCCAAAGAAAGCAGTTGAAAAGAAGCGCAGAGCTGGATCGATCGTCTGGTTGCTATTAAATGAAAACTCCGGACGCCCGGTAATCAGGCTGGCGATGGGCCAACCCTGGTTGAAGTCGCTTGTGTTTCCAGTCTGGTTGCTCCGGAAGTTGAAGTTCCCACCGATATCGAAGTGCGCCGCATTGTTCAATTGCTGAATGCGCACTTCACCACCAGCTCTAATCGTATGCTTGCCTTTTATGAGCGTTGCCACATCACTAAAGTGTTCCGAGTTATCGCGGACCCTGTTGTCAAAGAACGTCGAGCCTCCTGGCTGATACGCCCTGGGATCAGTAGACGTGACTGCATCACCGTATCCAGGAAAACCGATCAGCGGCAAACCGAAGTTCTGCGTTGCTTGCGGGCTGAGTCCAAGCGTGCTCACCGGAATGCCGCGCGAGAAATTTCTGTTTTGAACGTCAGACCGCGAGAAGCCTGCGTTAAAGTGGTTGATGAACGTCGGTGTCAGTGTCCAATCGTGTTGCGCGCGCGCATAATACGATTTGAAGACCTGGTTCCACACTCCCTGCGCGACGAAGGGCTCGGGGAAGCGCGGAAAACCGCCCTTTACGCTGGGGAGCTTTCGAAATGTGTAGCTGAAATTGATTGTCTGCCGGTCTGTGAGGTTGTGCGTAATCTTCGAAACGTAGTAGTTCGTCCTTGCAGTTGCGTTGGTAGATGCAGTGAAGTTTCGAAACACGCCGCTTTGAGTCGGCAGTGGAAACAGGTTCACAAAGTTTCTACCGATAGCTGAGAGTCGGGCTCCACCAAGATATTGATCGAGGCGGTTCCCGGGAATTGCTGTGCGGGTGCCCGCCGGTTGAGATGGATCGAAGATTTGAACGGGACCGTTGAAGAACTGAAGAACGTAAGGATCGGTCAACAGTTCGCCGAAGTCTCCGTTTCGCATTCTTAACGTCGGTACGGTTATCTGAACAGTTTCGGACTGCGACGTTCGGTATCCTCCATAGTTAAAGAAGAAGAACGTTTTCTTGTTGGTATCCCAGAGCAGCGGTCCACCTTCTCCGAAATGAGGCAGGTACACCGGACCGCCAACGCTGAAACCGTAATCAAACTGACGATCCAGTGGCTTATCGAGACCTAAGATTCGATTGCGATCGATGTTTGCGTTCAGGGCATCGTTAATATGAAAAAGATATGCTTCGCCGTGGAAATCCTTACTACCTGTCTTGATCGTGAAGTTGACTACACCACCGGAAGAATTACCAAACTCTGCAGAATAACTACTCGTCGACAGAGTAAATTCCTGAAAGGCGTTTGGACCTGGCGCGACCTCAGAGAAGAATGTGCCGTTCTCACCACGACGTGTTTGCGCGCCGTCTATCAGAACATCCGCACCAAGCCCCTGGCCGCCATTAATTCGGAAATTGGTTGCGTTTGTGCCAGTACTGCCAGATGTAGAGCCTGTCGCCGTTCGATCATTTGAAACAACACTGCTGTCAAGAAAGATGAACGATAACGGAGAGCGACCGCCACTCTCTGCGGCTACGAGCAATGGTAGTTCTCGTACTTGCTTCTCGCTAACGTTGAGCTGTTGTGCTGGATTTTCTGTCTGCAGTACAGGCGTGGCATCGCCCGAGACAATGACAGTATTGCTAATCTCTCCGACCTCGAGGGTGACGTCGACTGTGCGGATTACTTGCACGGCAACTTTTATATTTTCGACAGAAGCAGTTTTGAAGCCCTGCGCCTCCACCTTTAGCGTATAAGCTACGGCCGGTAATTGTGGGATAGTGAAGTTGCCTTCGCTATTTGTGCGCGCTTCTCGAGTTTCACCCGTCTCGGCGTTCACGACCGACACCTTTGCATCGGCAACAATTGCACCGTTTGGGTCCGTTACTCTCCCTGTTATGCCACCACGATCGCTTTGTGCAAATACTGGTGACATCGACACGATCATAAGTATTAGAAATCCGGCGATGGTCAGGTTAGACA
Organism: Acidobacteriota bacterium; assembly: GCA_046734235.1. Lineage (GTDB taxonomy): Bacteria > Acidobacteriota > Blastocatellia > Pyrinomonadales > Pyrinomonadaceae > PSRF01. The sequence goes on along the minus strand of JBKPQV010000422.1, from coordinate 4,079 downwards.
CTCGCATATGCACCTCCAGAAATCAGGAACGCCAACAGAGGAATCTTTTTTGGGGGACGTAGGTGGACACTTCAGGGGAGCTACGCAGAAAGGGTTGCAGACCCACTCAAATTTTGGTTACCGGGGGAATTGTTTCGCTCGTCTGGGAGAGCTGCAGAACCGTTTTAGGGTAGCCTCATTTACACAGGAAATGAATCAGAAGTCAAGGATTATCTTTCGAAGATTGAGCAGTTTACGCATGCTACACTGCTCCGCTAATTTGATCGCGTTTCAGACAAATTCAATCTCATCGTAAGGTCCGGTTGAATGAAGTTTTTGTTGTTATTTTGGACACTCGTCACCCTGGTTGTGTTGGTATCTCCGCAACCACTTGCCGGCCAAAACGAACAACTCGGCGGTGATATCCGCCAGGTCCACGATCCAAGCATCATCAAGCAGGGTGAGACTTATTATCTCTTTTCTACCAGGGCAGGCATCGCGATCAGATGTTCGAAGGATTTGATACGGTGGCGACTTTGTGGCGATGTGTTTGCTCATCTTCCCGAATGGGCCGTAAAGGATGTGCCAGGTTTGAGAGGCTTGTGGGCACCTGACGTGTCGTACTTCAACGGTAAGTATCACCTCTACTATTCCGCGTCGACGTTTGGTAGTAATCGTTCAAGTATTGGATTGGCTACGAATGAGACTTTGGATCCAGAAAGTGAAAAGTATAGGTGGGTTGATCAGGGTAAGGTTATCGGCTCCAACGTCGAGAACGACTGGAACGCGATTGATCCAAACGTGGTGTTTGACGAAAACAATCAGCCCTGGTTGGCGTTTGGTAGTTTTTGGAGTGGCATCAAACTCCGCAAGTTAGACCAGGGAAGCGGCAAGCTTTCTTCGCAAGATCAAAATCTATATCCCCTGGCCAGTCGCGCGCGTACCGCAGGGTCGTCGGGCGCAATTGAAGCTCCAAGTATTATTCGGAAAAATAACTATTACTATCTCTTCGTTTCTTTCGACTTCTGTTGCCGAGGTGCAAACAGCACTTACAACATTCGTGTCGGACGCTCGCGGAGTCTCACCGGCCCATACCTGGATCGAAGTGGAAAAGCCATGATGGATGGCGGCGGAACCCTGGTTGTATCTGGCGGAGGTCAATGGGCTGGACCGGGTCACTGTTCGATCTTGCAAGACAAGGATGGAGATCGCATTGTATATCATGCGTATGACACGCAGTGGCGGGGTGTCGCTACATTGCGGATCTCAATACTTCGTTGGGACTCGGAAGGTTGGCCCACTGTTTCAGTTCAATAAAGCTGCAAAAAGAATTCAGCTACCGCGCAGATTGTGTCCGATATGCTTCAGAGGCTCTTGCGAAAGTCTTTGCTGCGGAGCGGCCTAAGCGTAAAGCCCAGGGTGGAGCGAAGCGAAACCCAAGGTAGAAGTGGTGTTCGCTATGCGTCCTGAAGGGACGCGAGCAAACTGAAGTCCGGTCAATCGCAGCGTGAGAGACTCTTTGGTTGATGAAAACTGAGTTCAGTTTGGCAAACTGCAACCGGGTCGCGTCCTTTCAGGACGCATTTGCAATGGCCTATCGACCCAGGGTTCCGCTTCGCTCCACCCTGGGCTTTACGCTTAGGCCGCTCCGCGGCAGATTTTTTGCAAGAGCCTCTTCAGCTTATCGGTCCTTGTCTTCAAGGCTCGTATTACTTCCGACAAGCTGAAGCATATCGGACACAAATCGGCGTAATCGGTGGATTGTCTCTCTTTTCTTTTAGGTTTAAGGCTGTGGCTGGTCGACCAACTTGAAGATTACCGTTTCCTGCTCACGGTTCCGTTTACGGAGTTCGTCAGCACGATCGAACATTTTTTTGGCGGCCTCTTGCTCTCCTAATTTGGCGTAAACCAATCCCAGCTGATAATTCGCGCGCAGATCATTCGCATCCAGTTCCACAGCTCGTTCCAGTTCCACCCTCGCCTCTGCATATTTTCCGGTTTCACGATATGCAGTCCCGAGCGCGGCATGTGCCGCGGCATGATCCGGTCGCAATTGAACGACCTTTCGATATCTTTCGATTGCTGCAGGTCGATCGCCAGCTTTTTCGAAACTCACACCGAGCAGATACTCGGTATCCGGATCCGCTTTGAGGCTCAGGCTACGCTGAAGCGCACGTTGTGCGTCCAAAGTTTTTTCCTGACGAAGCAACGCGGCACCGAGTAGATACCAACCTGAAGCAGATTGCGGTTGCGACGCCACGAAGCTGGTCATCAAACGTGTTGTCTCAGCCACTTCACCTTTCGTCCAATGTGACGCTGCGAGGGCATACGAATAAGCAGGCTCGCTTGGGTACTCCCGGTGCAGTCGCTCGAAGACGGGCAGGGCATCGAGGACGAGGCCCATCTGCAAAGCAGTTGTACCGAAAACATAAAGAACCTCGGGAGAATTTGGAGCAAGTTTGCGCGCCTGTACGAGGTGGGAAAGTGCTTTTTCGAGATTGCCTTTGACTCGGGCGAGTTTGGCTAGTGCCAGCAAAGTCGGTACATCGTTTGGCTTAAGCGTCAACGCTGATCCGAGGTACTCCTCCGCCTTGTCGTATTCTTTTGCGGCGACGTGGGCAATCCCGAGAGCGTAAAGAACGGGATATGGTTTCGTCTGTGTTCCGGTCAAGAGCTTAAGCGCCTCGTCGTGTAATCCGGCCCTTACTAACAAGGTTGCAAACTCCGCCTGCGTTTCCGGATTTTCCGAACTGAACTGCGGCACTAACCTTCGTATCTCCTCCAACCGTTTGAGTTCAACTAAAGATCGCAGCATCAGAACGAAGTATTCGTCGGTGAAGGATTCGGGATGGAGCGCCGCCAGATATTTGTATGCCTGCGCGTAGTCACTTTTAGCGACATACACTCTTGCCAGATTCAGGTTGATATCCGGACGTGAAGGCGCAAGCTTGTAGGCGTTCAGCAGGATCGGAATAGCTTCTGTAGATCGATTATGCGTCAGTAGCAATTCGGCAAGGTTGACGTGAGCACTGACGTGCGACGGCAAACTCGCGAGTGCTCGTCGAAATAGCCGTTCTGCGTCCGGAATTCGATCTTGTTTTGCGCGAACTACTCCAAGCAGATTCAACGCATCTGCATCGTTCGGTGCAGAAACGAGCACAGAGTTGAGCAGTCTTTCGGCTCGTGGGAGTTGGTTTTCGTTGATCGCATTAACAGCTTCCGAAAGGCGACTGAGGTTAGGATCAACAGTCGATGGCCCCTGCGCATAGGTAATGGAACCAATTGCAAGCAGCATAAATAGGACTGTGGTTTTTCGAACCATCGGAGATACCCACGTTAGATATGTAACAAGCACCTTTGTTTGGTTCAAGACCAATCGGCAGCGCTCCTTAATACTTTCTATTTGGAACCTTAGAGCCAGAAAGTCAAATCAACTATGAAGATCCTCTGTATGCCCAAGGTGATAGTTGTCTTTTATCTCTTGAGCTCGGGCCTTTTGTGCAATGCTCAATCGAAGAATTCAAACCTTTACGATTTTGTGATTCGGAAAGTCAAAGAGAACATCTACGTTGCTTCCCGACCTGAGCCGCTCCGTTACTTTGTCGAAGGGAACGTAACCATCATTATCAATGAGCAGGATGTTGTTGTCGTTGATGCGGGCGGTTCGCCGTTATCAGCTCGTCACATTATCCGTGAAATTAAGAAGCTGACTCCCAAGCCGGTAAGCTACGTCATTAACACCCATGATCATGTAGACCATACGCTGGGGAACCAGGAATTTGTAAAAGCATTTCCCGGGGTTGAAATAATTTCACACGCAAAAACTCGCGAGAATCTCGATACTGACGGTCGCAAATATTGTCGCTGACACCATAAAAGATTTTGCGACTAAAGAACAAAGAGCGGCGGAGTTATTCAAGCGTCTGCGTGATCAGAAATCTCCAGATCAAGTTATCGCGTGGCGATATGGTGACCGAGCCAATTCCATACGGATTCTCTGTCCGTCCACTTGAATGGCTCGTGACACTTCGGAAGCTCTCTCAACTCGATTTCGATTTCCTGATTCCAGGTCACGGCGAGGCACAGCAAGGGAAAGCATA
>JBKPQV010000421.1:0-5226 GCA_046734235.1 Acidobacteriota bacterium | reverse complement strand
GAGGGACTGCGGTTACCATATTGCGGTTATCTTAACAGTAGAACTTATGACTCGCAGAATCATTGCCATCGTCGACGATATGTTTTTTGCTTCGAAGATACGCGCTACGGCCGAGGCGGTTGAAGTTGAGGTGTCTTTCCCGAGAACGCTTGAAGCGGTATTGGAGAAAGTGCGATCGACCTCTCCTGATCTCATCGTTATAGATCTGCATCATCAAAGATTCGACCCAATAAGCTTTGCAAATGAACTAAAGAGCGACCCCGAGATAGCAACGATTCCGATGCTTGGATTCTTTTCGCACGTCGAAGTGGACTTGCAGAGACGTGCCGTTGCTGCGGGAATTGACAGAGTCATTCCCCGTTCTATTTTTGCCAGGGATCTGGGAATGATTTTACAAGGGAATGGCTGACCGAAGAGGATAGGAAATATATGACCGATAAGACCTATTATTCGTCCTATTGGTCATATGGGTCCTATTCGATGGCTTAACCTTAGCCAACCGCTGCAGGGGCAATCACTTCATGAATCGATCGCACTTCAGAAACAAGTTCTTCATACTGATCGAGTGTTAGCGCCTGGGCGCCGTCAGACAGCGCGTGTTCGGGTTGGTCATGGACCTCGATAATCAGGCCATCAGCTCCAACCGCAACTCCGGCTCGAGCTAACGGAGTTACCATGAAGTTCTTTCCTGTACCGTGCGATGGATCAACGATCACGGGTAAATGAGAGATTCGTCGTACTGCCGGGATCGCTGCGAGGTCGAGAGTGTTTCTGGTGTGTTGCGCAAAAGTTCGAATGCCTCGCTCGCAAAGAATAAGATTATAGTTCCCTTCGGCCATCACGTACTCAGCCGCCAGTAGCCACTCGTCCAGCGTGGCTGAGAGACCACGTTTGAGCAGCACCGGTATGCGTGCTTTTCCTGCTCGTCGCAACAATGAAAAGTTTTGCATGTTGCGTGCGCCGATTTGAATCACATCCCCGTACTTTTCAACCAGATCGACTCCAGCTTCGTCCAGAGCCTCTGTCACTATCTTCAATCCATATGCTTCACGCACGTCGGCAAGGATCCTGAGTCCTTCCTCACCGAGGCCCTGAAAGGCGTAAGGTGATGTGCGTGGCTTGTAGGCGCCACCTCGAAAGAATCGTGCCCCACTACGTCGGACAGCTTCAGCGATCGCAAAGGCCTGTGCTCGGCTTTCAATTGCGCATGGTCCAGCTATTATCGCGAGCTCATCGCCACCGATAGCAGCATCCCCAACTCGCACCACGGTCTTCTCGGGACGAAGATCTAAGGTGATGAGTTTGTAGGGCTTGCTAACGCGAATTGCTTCAGAAACGCCAGCAAGATTTTCAAAATGGGACGGGTCAACCGCGCCTTGATTGCCTGTAATACCAATTGCCGTTCGAGTGGCGCCCGGCATCGGGTGCCCTTTGAATCCTAATTCTTCGATAATGCGCAGGACAGCTTCAATCTGGCTGTCGGTAGCGTCGGATTTCATGACGATTAACATAGTTGTCTTTATACCCTCAGCAATCAGAAAAGGGAACTTGTCCGGGAGCCCGGCTACATCTGGTTCGGCACCGGAATGCCCAGAATATCTAGTGCAGCATTTAGTTGTCTACGGACTATCTTGGTAGTATTTATGAGAACCGCTTGCCGAACTTTGTCTTCTTCCCCACGAATTCGGAATTTCTGATAGAAACCGCTGAATGCTTTAGCCAGTGTAAACGTATACTTCGCGAGATTAGCCGGTTCTGCAGAACTCTTACATTGCTGGATTACCTCACTTAAGCGTTCAGCCATCATTATTAACGACCAAATCTCAGTGCCGCCTTCACCCGAGAGTACTTCCGAAATCCGATTCTGAGTTGCTGGATCCGTGCTGGCATTAGTCAGGAGAGATTCTGCCTCCTGAATTAACTCCGTACCGAGCTTTCTGAAAATCGAGTTGATACGAACAGACGCATACTGACAATAAGGGCCGGTCTCACCCTCAAACGACAGCGCTTCCTGGAAGTCGAAAGCGATTACAGAGTTACGCGTAAACTTCAATAGGAGATAACGCAACGCCGCGACCGCGATTTCGTGGGCTGCAGTTTTCTTTTCAGCTTCAGACAGATCGGGATTTCGCGTCTGAACCTCTTGCAGGGCACGAGCCTCGAGCTGCTTGATCAGGTCATCAGCTTTGACGCCAAGACCTTTGCGCCCGCTCATTTCTATATAGGGACGAGCGCGATCCTCTTCCGAGAGTTCGATGCCGAGTTCTGCACAAGCTGCCGGCGATAGCGCAACCATCTCGTAACTGAAGTGGACGCTCGCTTCTCGACCAACTTCAGGAACCACGGCGGCCACACCTTGCGCGACAATCTCTTGTGGGTATGACTGCCTTGAGTCGATTACGTTATAAACAGTGTTACCGCCACCAAAATGCGGTCTTTCAATACCAGACTTCGCTTCGGCCGTTTCATCTGTAGTTGTTACCCAAAGCACATGGCCATCTTCATACTTCTTAAAGATGTTGTAGCGAAAATCCAGACCAAGTTTGCCGAGTTTCCACAATTGATAAGCGATGTCCTTGCCTGTGTAGGTCACTGTGCCGTTTGAACGAACAATGATTTTGTCCGATTCATGTTCATCGGTACCGGTGTGCGACTCAAACGGCATCACCCAACAGCCCGCGTGTTTACCTTCTGTCTCGAAACGAATGACACCAGCGTTTTTCATCAACTCAAATGCACGCTGCCAAAAGTGCAGATGCAATATGTCCGACTCACGGGCCAAAAGGTCGTAGCGGATGCCGAGCCGTTCCATCGTAGCGATGATGCATTCAACATTTCTTGTAGCTACATAATCTGCCAGGTCAGCGATAGCGTTATTGCCTTCCTCAAGGGCGTGCAGCACTTCGGTGCGAAATTTTGTGCGCTCCGGATTCATTTCGCCGGCTGGCTTGCCGTCGCGATAGAAAAGACCAACCTTGGTGTAAAGATCCCAGCAGTAATAGTCGAATGGATAGTCAACAGGAAGAGAAGAATCGAGAGCTTTGATTTCTTCGAGATTCTTGTGCTCGAGTTGCATAAAACCGACGACAACGTCGGCTACTTGCACGCCAGTATTGTCGATGTAGTTTTGCACCTCTACCTGCTCGCCTGCCGCCTGCAAAACACGCACAAAAGTGTCGCCCAAGACGGCATTACGCACGTGTCCGATGTGCGCAGCTTTATTTGGGTTGATACTTGTATGTTCGACCATTTTCTTAGGCCTATCAGGGTCAGGTTCAACTGAAGTAGCAGCTTTGTTAGCAAACAAGTGAAGGAGATTTGCCCGATCGAAGAAAACATTAATATAGCCCGGCCCAGCAATCTCAACCCGAGAGACCTCCGGTAACTGCTCGAGCGTGCCCTGAAGCTTTTCAGCGATAGTTCGTGGTGCGATCTTTTCTCCAGTAGCTTGTTTGACGAGCTTTGCCAGCTCGAAAGAGACCGGAAATGCCAGATCGCCTAATTCTGGCCGGGGTGGAACCTCAGCGTTTGGCTGGTCGAGAGTGACGGAAAAGAGATCTCTAGCGGCGATGCGAACTTGGTCTTTGAGATTTAGTTGAAGGTCATTTAGGTTCATTGGTTGTCATGGTGCCACTTTGGGCATCGTCGAAAAAGGCAAAGTATAGCCCAGGGAACTCTCTATGTCTCTGTGCCTCCGTGTCTCTGCCTCTTCGCTTCGGGGCAGTAGCCCGACAGTCAAGGAGGGCTCAGCAACATCGCTCGATCGCTCGGCAGTGAGCCCTCCTTGACAGTCGGGCTACTGCCCCGAGGCCCAAAGCCAAGGAGAGAGCCCGTTTCGCGCTATCCTCTTGCCTCTGCTACCATCGGCAATTCATGCAAATTCCGTCGGAACTTCAATCCCGCTTTGATAGTGCGAAGAGAGTACTGGTGTTGACAGGAGCTGGAGTTTCCGCAGAATCCGGAGTTCCAACCTTTCGTGGCGGCGGGAATTCTGCTGTTTGGAAGGGCCTGCCGTTCGATGTTATCTCTTCAGCTCGCATGGTTGAGCAAGACTTGCCAGCTGTTTGGGAATGGTTTGACTATCGCCGTGAGGTTCTCAGAGACTTGCGACCCAATCCAGCGCATGAAGCGATTGCGCGTTGGCAGCACAGGTTTCCAGAATTCTCGCTGGTTACCCAAAACGTGGATGGTCTGCATGAGCGGGCCGGTTCAAGAGATGTAATTGAAGTTCACGGTAGTATCTGGCGCGCACGATGTATTTCCTGTAATTCGCGGTTCGCAATTCCATTCGAAGGTCGGCGAGCAGAAGATTGTGTTAGTTGTGGCGATCGCGTGCGTCCTGACGTAGTACTCTTTGGTGAATTGTTGCCAGCAGGAGCCTTTGAAAGAGCCGTGGAAGCTGCAGCGGAATGTGATCTGTGCTTTGTGGTTGGTACGTCAGCGTTGGTTTATCCGGCAGCGAGTTTGCCCGAGATCGCCAAAGCACATGGGGCTTATCTTTGTGAAGTAAATCCTGAACGAACCCCTCTATCAAGTCTTTGTGATGAAGTTCTAACAGGAAAAGCAGGAGAGCTGTTGCCACTGCTAGAGCAGTGATATTGAGACTATGAAGACTCTTTACTTCGATTGTTTTGCAGGAGCTAGTGGCGACATGATTCTGGGTGCCCTGGTTGCTGCTGGTGTCGATCAAAATAAGTTGCGTGAATCACTATTGTTACTGGGTGTTGAAGGCTTCTCTATACAATTTGAAACGGTTGATAAGTCGGGCTTGAGTGCGAACTATGCTCGAGTAGTGACTGTGCATGAGCACAAGCACCGGCATTTATCAGATATCAAAAAGATCATTGGCGACTCTGAACTTGATGATACGGTAAAGATTCGTGCTATCGACATTTTTACGAAACTCGCTGAAGCGGAAGCTCGGGTGCATAACGAGCAAGTAGATCACGTGCACTTTCATGAAGTCGGCGCACTGGATGCGATCGTGGATGTTGTTGGTGCGGCGATTTGCTTTGATTTGATGAAGAGTGAACGCTTTGTTTGTTCGCCAATCCACGTCGGCAGCGGAACTGTTGAGATGGCCCATGGGCGTTTCCCCGTTCCTCCACCGGCAGTTGCTGAATTACTAAAAGGAGTGCCGTTTTACTCAACTGAGTTAAAAGGTGAGTTGTTGACCCCTACCGGTGCCGCCATCATCGCAACCGTCTGCACTGAGTTTGGGCCGAT
>JBKPQV010000420.1:0-4414 GCA_046734235.1 Acidobacteriota bacterium | reverse complement strand
CTCCAACAGATTTGCCGACGTTTGCGGTAGTCACGTTGGGTTTGCTTCTGATCGCGCTGATCGCTTGTTACATCCCGGCTTCGCGGGCAACTAAAGTCGATCCACTAGTGGCGCTGAGATATGAATGAAAGGATTTCTGATTGTTGACTGCTGATTGCTGAGTTGGTCTTAGGCCTTGGGTTTTTGAAGATTCTGCAGGTGACATTTTCGATTTGGATTAAGAATCTAAGAACGCTAGACCAAATCAGCAATCAGCAATCAACAATCAGCAATTAACACTATGAACAACATCCTAAAAGATCTTCGCTACGGTCTCCGCAGCTTGCTTCGGCATCCGGCATTCACTGTTGTGGCTGTGATTACCTTGGCGCTCGGTATTGGTGCAAACACTGCAATCTTTAGTGTGGTGAATGCAGTGTTGCTTCGCGCTTTGCCATTTCCAAAGCCGGAGCAACTAGTCTCGGTGGGCCAGAAATTGAATCCGGATGGACTGCCTGGCATAGGCGCATTCGAATATTTGGGTTGGCAAGCGCAGAGTAAAGACTTTGCATCGCTCGCCGCTCATAGCAACGACAACGCCATCATGACAGGCCTTGGCGAACCCGAACGAATTACCTGCGGTCAGGTTACGGCAAATTTCTTTTCGACCCTTGCCATCGCTCCCCTGCGAGGGCGAACGTTCACGGCGGAAGAAGACAAACCAGGTGCCGACAATGCCATTGTAATTAGTGAGGCATTTTGGAAGCGGCGATTTGGGGGTAGCGATTCAGCGCTCGGCACCATTCTTACACTCGACGATAAGCCTTACAGGATTGTAGGCGTTATGCCTCGCGCGTTTCGTTATCCAAGTGACTACGATATCTGGACGCCACTGGCAATCGACCCGGTAAAAGAAACTCAGGGCGACATGATTCGCCTGGTTGATGTAGTAGGAAGGCTACGCGCCGGCGCGACTCCTGAACACGCCCAGGCAGAACTCAGTGTCATCTCAAAACAGATCTCTGAAACAAACAAAGAGAAGTGGCCGATATCAGGAGCGGAAGTAGAAACGCTTCATCAGCATTTAATAGCTGGAGTTCGTCGCACTGTCTTGATCCTTTGGGGGGCAGTGGGACTGCTAATGCTGCTCGCGTGCACGAACGTAGCGAGCCTTATGTTGTCGCGTACGGTAGGCCGTCGCCGGGAAATGGCGGTCCGTGCCGCCGTTGGTGCCAGACGTTGGCAGCTGGTTAGACAGCTCTTAGTCGAAAGCATAGTGCTCGGCTTATTTGGTGGAATCCTCGGAGTTGTGATCGCTGTTTGGTGTAAAGGACTGATCGCTTCACTTGCGCCAGAGGGAGTGACGAGTTCACTACATGACCTGAACGGCGTTCAAATGGACTGGCGTGTGTTTGGCTTTACGTTGTTGCTATCAATCGCTACGGGTGTGATCTTTGGCCTGGTTCCTGCTTTCTCTGCGTCGAAACCCGATCTAGTTAAAGACCTTCGTGAAAGTTCATTAACGAAACTCATGGGCTTTGGTTTGCGCAGTGTGCGTGGGTGGTTAGTTGTTGTGGAGCTGGGTTTGGCGATGGTCTTACTCCTTGCTGCTGGTCTGCTGGTTCGCAGTTTCAATCAGTTGATGGCAATCGATCTTGGGTTCACCAAAGAGAATATTCTTTCTGTTCGAGTCGAGTTGCCTCGATCGAAGTACTCTGAAGATTCAAAGACAATTAACTTCCATCGTGAGTTGATGGACCAAGTCAAGGCACTCCCCGGCGTCCAGTCCGTCGGTACTATCAATCACACTCCACTCTCAGGTTTCGGGCTCATCGTTCGCACAGGCATTGAAGGTCACCAGGCCCCAGATCGAAAAGGACCAGTCATTGGTGTTGGAAGTGTTTCTACGGACTATTTCCGAACTATGAAAATTCCACTTTTAAGCGGACGGCTCTATGACGACCACGACTCGGCAGACTCCTCAAAGGTGGCGATCGTCAACCAGGCATTTGCGAAGTTTTACTTCGGAACAGCTGATGCAGCGATCGGTAAACATGTGGGTTTTGGATGCAAGGGCGATCTTTGTCGAACAATTGTTGGCGTAGTCGGAAATATTAGGCAAGAGAGCTTAACTGACGAATTTGCGCCGGAGATGTATCTGCCTTTTGGTCAGATGGCCATGAACGGCATGACACTACTGGTCAAGACTGGAACAGATCCATTGAGCCTTGCTGGCCCCCTACGTAACGCAGTTTTGGCGATTGATCCAAACCAACCAATATCTGATGTGAAGACGATGGAACTGCGAGTGGCGGAATCAGTCGCTGTTACTCGTGCACTCATGTTTCTTTTTTCCGCTTTTGCGGTGTTGGCGCTGGTACTGGCCTCGGTCGGTATCTACGGAATTGTCTCTTACTCAGTGAGTCAACGAACACATGAAATTGGAATTCGCATGGCCCTCGGCGCTCGAAGGTCTGATGTCCTGCGTCTTGTGATGCGCAACGGAATTATTTTAGCGGTCGCAGGGATTGCGTTGGGTATAGGAGGCGCTTTTGCGTTGACACGCTTCATGACTGCATTGCTGTTTGGCGTGAGGCCAACTGATATACGCACATTTGTGTTTGTGTCGCTTGGTTTACTTGTGGTTGCGGTTGTTGCGTGTTTGATTCCAGCGCGACGCGCAACGAAAGTCGATCCTTTGGAAGCGCTTAGGTATGAATAGGACCAATAGGACCAATAGGACCAATAGGACCAATAGGACCTATACGACCTATAGGCCTATCAATCAGCAATCAGCAATCAAAAATCAGCAATCGGCAGTCAAAATCGAAGGACTCCAATCATGAACCAACTCTTTCAAGATGTGCGTTACGGCATTCAGATGATGTTTAAGCACCCCGCTTTCACAAGCATTGCCGTATTAACGATTGCACTTGGCGTGGGTGCCAATACTGCGTTGTTCAGTGTTGTCGACGCTGTCTTGTTAAAGAAGTTACCCGTCAGTCAGCCAGATCGTTTGGCGCTTTTGAATGCCAGTTGGAATCGAGAGAAGTTTGGCACTGGTGGGTTTAGTGGTAGTAATCAACGCGATCCCGTAACGGGTCTCACCGTCGGTACCTCATTCGCTGCGCAGACTTTAAAGAGGCTGCGCGAGCAGGCGAAAGATCCGCAAGCTGCAGTTTCCGATGTGTTTGGTTTTTCTGACGTGGATATGAACCTTAACACCGGAACACAAGCTGAAGTTGTCAGGGGGCAGGTCGTCTCAGGTAATTACTATTCAGCTCTTGGTGTTCCGGCCATCCTGGGTCGAACCATCACAGAGTCGGACGATGATCCTGGTGCGGCGCCAGTTGTCGTAATCAGTCATCGCTATTGGTCCACTCGCTTCGGCAATGACCAATCAATCGTCGGCAAGCAGGTCAACATCAACAATGTGGCTTTTACGATCGTCGGCGTAACCCCGCCAGGCTTTGAAGGGACCATGCAGGTTGGCTCTACGCTTGACGTTGCCATGCCGATTGCCTGGGAACCTCAAATTTCCGGTGAGCGGTCGATGTCGAGAGGGGCGGGCATTTGGTGGATTCGAATGATGGCTCGCTTGAGGCCCGGCGCCACTCTCGAGCAGGCACAGTCCACATTGACTAACGCATTCCTCCAGTCAGTCATTGAACACCGCGCTGCACGACAATCACGAATTCCAACCCCGCTGCGCACACTCGAACCAAACGACTATCCACGACTCGGAGTTATTTCAGGCAGCCAGGGCGAAATGAATGCGCGGAACTATCTGCAGAAGCCTCTGCGTCTACTTTTTGGAGTGGTCGCATTAGTGCTGCTGATTGCGTGTGCCAACGTTGCAAACCTTTTGCTGGTGCGCGCTTCCTCGCGGCGGAAAGAGATCGCCGTTCGTGTGGCGTTGGGTGCTAGTCGCTGGCGATTGGTAAGACAGCTGTTGACTGAAAGTGTGTTGCTCGCTGTGGTTGGTGGTGGTCTGGGTATTCTTTTCGCGCTTTGGATCAAGAACGGACTATTGATCGTTACTGATTGGGGCGGCCGAGAGATGGCCGGATTGAACGTTCAACTCGATCCGCGTGTACTCGCTTTCACACTGGCCTTGTCATTAATTACTGGTGTTTTCTTTGGCCTGGTTCCAGCACTTCGGGCTACGAACGTGGATTTGACACCGAGTTTGAAAGATACCGGTCGCAGTTCTTCCGCAATTGGGCGCTCGTGGTTATCCAGATCCCTTGTAGTAGTGCAGGTAACTCTTTCGGTGGTGCTTTTGATCGGCGCTGGTTTGTTGATTCGTACGCTACGCAATCTTCATCACGTTGAAACCGGGTTCAATGCCAGGAATCTTTTGCTCTTCAGTGTTGACCCGAGCTTGATTGGTTATAAGGAAGAAAAGCTCGGCGATCTGTATCAACAATTATCC
>JBKPQV010000419.1:0-4479 GCA_046734235.1 Acidobacteriota bacterium | reverse complement strand
AACATCAATCGTCTTGCTGAGATGAAGAAGCTCGTTGTCGCAGGACCGTTTGGTGATGACGGAACGTTGAGAGGCATCTTTGTATTTCGGGTAGACTCAATGGAGGAAGCTCGAAACTTGACGCTGACCGATCCGGCAGTTCAAGCAGGTCGCCTGGCTCTCGACCTGCATCCCTGGCTAGTGCCGGAAGGAATTCTGCCTTGAAGAAAAATAATGTGCGATATGCTGATCAGAAATTCGACGATGCAGCGATTGAGGACTGTGAACCAGCTTAAGGGGAGACAGCAATGAAAGCTACGTGGAATGGCGCAGTGTTAGCAGAGAGCGATCAAACGGTGGAGGTAGAGGGCAACCAATACTTTCCACACGAAGCAATCAACAAAGAGTACTTCAAATCAAGTGATACTCACACGATCTGTCCGTGGAAAGGTGAGGCGAGTTACTACAACGTCGTCGTTGATGGACAAGTAAACAAAGACGCCGCCTGGTTCTATCCCGAAACGAAACCTGCTGCAGATGAGATCAAGAATTACGTTGCCTTCTGGCGAGGCGTGAAGGTCGAGAAGTCTTAATGTAAAGGAACTTCCTTCGAACCCTACCGTATAATCCATCAGCATGTATTGTCCATCTTGTGGTTCGGAAGAACGCCAGCTCAGTCAATTTTGTCGCGCTTGTGGCACCGACTTGCGCGTGGTACGAACCAGTCTTGAACGCCCCGACGCCGAAACGGCTTCGGCGATGTCAGCGCGCGAACAGATCAGCAAAGCATTCGCCGATAAGATCCGTGAACTCGATTCGAGTAAAGATCTTAAACGTATAGCAGAAGACGTATTACCTCATTTCGACAAGTTCCTGGAATCACCACAAGAAAAGCGTTTGCGGCGGATCCGAGCAGGTGTGATTGTAGCTACTATCGGATTGGGTTGTACCATCGTCGCTTTCATTATGGCGATGGCTAAAGAGGATTTTTTACCGTTCATCGCGCCCGGTTTTACAGCGTTCTTATTGGGTCTCGGCTTTGTGCTAAACGGACTGCTTTTCACAGTTCCCAGAAAACACCTACCTGGCGCCGAAGAAGATGCCCTCGCGCAAAAACTTCTAGACGAGACAACGACTTCCCAGTCTTCACTCCCCCCTGCGACCACCAACGAACTGACACTCGTTAAGACACCCGTCAGTTCTGTCACTGAGCATACCACTCACCATTTGAGCTCAAAGAAATCAAGTTAGGAGATCGACTTCTATGGCAGTAACTTTAGAAGGAGGATGTCGTGTCTCGACGATGAACGAAGGACATCCAGTGATCAATGGCGCGATGAAGATCTGGAATTTGATCGGGCGAGCAACGGGAGCTCAAGCAATTTCTTTACGAGTGCTCGAGGTTTCAAATGGAGTTTCGCCACTCATTCAAAACAGTGAGTCCGATGAAGTGTTCTACAGTCTCGAACAGATTGAGGGCCGGCCACCGACAAGTCAACGGTGTAAAGTTCACATCGAAGGGAAGAGTTTTGAGGTTGATGCTCAGACTGGCCTGTACCTAAAACCTGGACAAACGATGGTGGTGGAAAACCAGAGTTTAGCGCCGGTAGTTTTTGTGAGTGTGCTATGTCCTGAGCCAGCTGTTCCGAATGTTGCGCACGGATTGCCAACACGACTTAATCAACCGACTTCGTTGCCGGGTGTCCGCCTGGCTGATCGTGCAGCCATACCAACAGCAGATCGTTGGTACCGAGTGCTTGTTGACGACGAACTCGGGAGCAAACAGGTTACCCAATTTGTAGGTTCGATTCCGACCGGTCGCGCACCCGATCACTTTCATGAGTATGAAGAGGTACTCTTTATTTTGCGTGGACAAGGTCGGATGTGGTCGGGTCGAACTACTACTGCCATTGGGCCCGGCTCATGCATCTATTTACCCAAGCGTCAGGTCCACTGTGTTGAAAATATAGGGGCTGATGAATTGCGCTTGCTTGGAGTGTTTTATCCGGCGGGAAGTCCCAGTGTCAGGTACGAAGCTTAGGAAAAGGATCTATTTATCATTTGTCATTTTCCATTTTCCATTTTCCATTTCTCATCTTTCGAAGCCCGGAGGGTCTGAAAATGAAAAATGAGAAATGTCAAATGACCAATGACAAATAAGTATTTACCTATTCAAAGTCTCTAATATCCTTAAATGGTCGATCTGAATCGTTAAAATCAGGTCGATAATAATAAGACGCACCATCGAACTCCTGTACCCACCCTTCTTCCATTCCTAGTGTTTCAAGTGCCGTGGTCGCTTTCATCCATTCCGATTCGCGAATGCGGCGCGATAACAAGATGTAACGACTATTCTTTTCTGCTTGATGAGTTGGGTAGTATTGGGCCATCAGTGAGATAGCCACGCGCGGGCTCAGTTCATCACGGATCCATTCGATCGATTCTTCAACACTACCAACGTCGTTCGGAAGGACCAACAGCCGGACCACAAGTCCGCGCTTCAATAATCCATTCTCATCAATGACGAGGTCTGGTCCGGTTTGCCGAAACATCTCTTTCAAAGCGAGTCGTGAATAGTCCTTGTAGCTTCTTACCTTTGAATAGAGATAACCGGATTCATCATCTGCATACTTCAAGTCAGGTAGGTAAACGTCGACAATTCCTTCCAGCAACTGCAGGACCGTCACGGCGTCATAAGCATTAGTGTTGTAGACGATCGGAAGTTGCAATCCTTGATTGGCGGCAATCAAGATCGAGCGAGCCATTTGCGGAGCGAAGTGAGTTGGAGACACAAAGTTGATGTTATGGCAGCCGCGCGACTGTAACTCGAGCATTATTTCCGCGAGTCGTTCATGAGTGATTTCGTTCTTCAGTTGTTCTTTATGAGTTTGAGAGATCTGGTAGTTCTGACAATAGACGCAACGCAGGTTGCAGTTGCCAAAGAATATATTCCCGGCGCCATTCTTTCCCACGAGCGGTGGCTCTTCACCGAAGTGCGCCGTATACGAACTGACTATCGGCAGCCTGCCGGAAAAGCATCTTGCTAAGTCGTTTTGGATTCGGTTATTGCCGCAGTCTAATGGGCACACCGTACAACTCAGTAACAGCCGCTCGAGTGCTTCCACCCTCTCCGCCAATTCGCCGGATTGTTGAAGCGCTAAATACTTAGCTTGTTGGTTCACAGAGAAATCTAACTCCTGCGTCGGAAATGTACAAAGTGAGGCTTGTGTTGTTGCACGATCGCAGCTGGAGCCACCTGTTTTGAGCGTTGCCAAATGAAATCCATCTCGTGATGTATAGTGCTGAGCGCCAGACGGGCCTCGAAGATCAGAAGTATGCTTCCGTAAAATAGAAAGCAAGCCCCAATAATTCCCAAAGCGACCGGAACAATGTTCCAGTTCAGATTATGGGCAAAACCAACCACTCCGATGGCGACGCTTGTTGCTACAAAGCTTCCCAGACTCAAATAAAACGTAACCATGCTTCGCTGCAAAATGCGTGCTCTGCTAGTAAGTTTGTCGAGCTGTTGAAAAATTACGGCTTGTCGTTCAGTAAAGTCAGCAGTGGTGTTGTCCTCTTCATTCATCGCTTCCAAGCGGTCGGACAACTGACGCACGCGATCGACAACGCGGCCCAGTCGCGTGGAAGTAGACAGAATCATGCTCCCGCAAGCCGAAATCAAGACGGCCGGCGTAATCATCGCTGTCAGAACTGCAATCGCTGACGCCGAGTCCATAGGAACTCTTTTATACATGGCTGGGTGGTAATTTCCAATTGCTCGGTGGGTCTTCGGTCTTAGGTCTTGGGCCCCCGAAATCTCAGATCTCAAATCGAAGATCTCATAGTCGTGCTTTTGAGATTTGAGATCTTAAATTTGAGATCTGCCTAAAGATCCAAGACCAAAAGCCTGATCTTCTGATATTCTGCCCCGCCATCAACTATGCGTCTATGGCTATCTAAGAACAGCGAAGTACCGATTCGCGAGCAGTTAGTCACTCAGATCGTGCTGGGAATAGTCAGTAACGATCTCAAGGTAAAACAGCGCCTGCCAAGTACTCGCGACCTGGCAAGGCGTTACGATGTTCATGCAAATACTGTCAGCGCGGCATATCGTGAACTTGCCCGGCGTGGTTGGGTTGAGTTTAGGAAAGGAAGCGGCGTTTATGTTCGAGCCCGATTAGACGACCAGCTCGACGGTCATCTTGCACTGGACCAAATGGTCGCGCGCTTTCTCAAGTCAGCGCGTTCACAAGGATATTCGTTGGCAGAAATTCATGCAGCATTAAGCCGATCTTTTGCGCGTCAAACACCAGACCATTTTCTGGTACTGGAGCCTGATCAGGAGTTGCGCGCGATTCTGGTTACCGAGCTTGCGCAAAAGACCACCAAAAAAGTTCTTGGTGCTGCGCCAGGCGATTTGAAGAACCAGTCGTTACTACATGGCGCGGTTCCAGTCGTCCTTTATGGGCACTTCGAAGACGTACAGCAGCGATTGGGAAC
>JBKPQV010000418.1:0-8686 GCA_046734235.1 Acidobacteriota bacterium | reverse complement strand
GTTCGAACGATTGGAACATCATGCTGATGACTGAATACAAGGATTTGGCAACGAGAGAAGCCAACGAAGACAAGGCCGACAGCCTGGCGCAAACAGTCATCGGTAATGACGAGAAACAAATGCAGGGTTATCGAGATCGTCTGCAAATCCGCGAAGTCCTCGACATTCGCACAGCCCGCGAGATCGTTTTAGAACCTAAGCGTTAACACATTCTTTTCTTTTGGTGTGAAGCGCGTGGATCGTCTACGCCCAGAAAACACGATCCACGCGCACCACACGAAATAACACGAAAACAAGTAGGAACCCCCAAATGGCAACAATCGAAAACATAATTGAACCCAAGATCTCCGAACGAGGCCACCTATTAAAGATCCTCGGTGTTGGTTTTGGCATCGCGGTAGGAATCGGCGGGACAATCGGTGTCGGAATACTGAGGAACCCGGGTGGTGTTGCTGAGCAACTCGGCTCGTTTTGGATGATTATTTTGGTCTGGTTGCTCGGCGGCGTTTATTGCCTGCTAAGTGCAAACTACCTAACCGAGCTGGCGACTATGATCCCAAAAGCCGGCGGGTTTTACGTGTTTGGTGAACGAGCTTTCGGACGCTATGGAGGTTTTGTCGTCGGCTGGAGCGATTGGCTTAATAATAGTCTCGGGGTTTCTTTTATCAGCGTCGTTTTCGGTGAATACGCCGCCAGCCTTTTCGCGCCGAATCTGAAAGGCGGAAGAATAGTTTTCAGCGTCGCAATAATAACTGTGGTCGCGATTTTGAATATGATCGGTTTGCGCGCGGGAAGTGAAACACAAAAAATTACAAGTTGTTTGAAAGCGGGTGCATTGCTTGGTTTTGTTGTCGCGTGTTTCGCATTTGGCGGACAACCCAGTCAGTCGGACGCCACCCAAGTCGCAATCGCGGCGCCAAGATCTTTTTCATCATCCTTAATTGCTTTTGTACTTGCTTTCCAACTGGTGCTTGGAACTTACGACGGATGGTACTCAGCAATCTACTTCACCGAGGAAGACAAAAATCCGACCAACAATCTTCCTCGCTCGATATTCGGGGGGCTTGGTGCAATCATCGCGATCTATCTACTGATCAATCTCGCGTTGTTGAGTGTCCTACCCATTTCGCAGCTCGGCACCTCAAAATTTGCAGGCGGTGAAGCGATGACTGCCATCTTTGGAGCGCGAAGCGGTCAACTCGTCACCATCCTTGCCCTACTTTCGCTTGTAGGAATTATCAATGCGATACTCATGGGGGCGCCCCGAATCATGTTTGCGTTAGGACGCGATGGACTCTTCACAAAGAAAACAGCAGTCGTTAATAAGGGAGGTACTCCAGCTTATGCGTTGTTAATGACTGCTGGCACCGCCATTGTTTTATCGTCTATAGGGACCTTCGAATTGCTTTTGGCAATCGGACAATTCTTTATGGTTGTCATCACAATCTTGCTAATCGTTTCATTATTCATTCTGCGCCGCCGTGAGCCTGAAACGCCGCGCCCGTTTCGTACCTGGGCTTATCCGTTCGCACCTCTTTTCATGCTCTTCCTCGCCGTGCTTCTGTTCTTAGGTTACCTTGTTAGTAACCCTTATCCGAGTATATTCGCAGTTGTTTTGTTGTTGGTAAGCTATCCGCTATTTCGTTTGACCAAAGGATCGACGACTTAATCTGTTTTTCTCCGTGTCTCTGTGCCTTGTGTTTGATCGGGTGGCTGGATCTTTATAGCCGTGCTTCAACACAGAGACGCAGAGAACACAGAGACACAGAGAATAATGCGTTCAAAAACGATCACTTTGCAGGGTTATTGAGAATGTCGACCAACCCCTTCAACCGGGCCGCGTCGGCAGCACTCTTGTTGGCCGCGGCGCTTTCCAGACTTGGTGTAAGACTCTTAAGTTTGGTGACCTCTTTACGACTCAGCTTCGAGCGGTCGGCACTTTCAATAGCTTGTCGAAGAGTTGTGATCTGATCCGACGACAAAGCTTGCGAACGCTCAAGTTGATCAAGATAGGCCTTTGCTACTACCAACTTTCTCGGCCACTCGATCTTTTGCTGGTTCTGTACATTCAGCTCGCTTACTCGAACTGTCTTGGCTGCGTCGATTTCATTTTGAGTCAGAAGTTTTGTTGGAGTCAGTTCAAAGATGTCCAGGCCGCGAGCAATCTCGGAAGCGTAGACGTGGCCGTTGTACCAATAAGCTGACCAGTCGCCGCCGAGTATGAGCATGCCTGGATCAATTGGCCCACGATCGAAGTAGGCTATTTCAACCGGATGCTCTGCGTCGGTGAAGTCCATGACAGAGACACCGCCTTGATACCACCCTTGAACTTCGACGTCGCGTCCGGGGATTGGAAGTAGAGAGCCGTTGTGCGCGACACAATTCTCGGTATCGCCCTGTGCTGCAGGCAACTTGTAGTAGCTTGCGAATTTCAGTTTTTTGTCCTCTACGTTGAACACAGCATTGGCGCCCCACTTGTTCGGATCGGTTGGACGGCAGCGCGCACCAAGTCCGCCACCCCATTCATCTGTGAATACAACTTTCTTTCCATCATTCGAAAACGAAGCGGAGTGCCAATACGCGTAATTGGGATCATTTACGGCATCGATTCGTTTTGGGTTAGCTGGATCCTTAATGTCCAGTAAAATTCCATTTCCCGAACAGGCGCCCGCCGCTAATCCGAGCGACGAGTAAACGGTAATGTCGTGACACTGATTCGTATCAGAAGGCTTGTCCATCCCCGTCTTGCTATGAGTTCCGCCGTTATTCAAACCGTTTATGGCACCGGTCCGCGGATCCATAAATATTCGAGGGCTCGAGATGACCTTCGCGTCCTGCGGTGTCGCCAGTGGCACTTTAATAATGTCAATGCGAAATAGCGCGGTGTTCGGATCCTTGTCAGGAGTTTCACCTGAACATCCAGCTAACTCTTCGCTTTGCCGGACAAAAGAAGTACCGGAGACGTAGATGTAGACGTTGTTCTTGTCATTAGGATCAACTACCAACGTATGAGTGTGCGAGCCACGACAAGTTTGCACCGCTGCTAACTGCTTTGGTTTTTTGATGTCACTGATGTCAAAGATTCGCACTCCGCGAAAACGATCTTTCTGTGCGGGCGGCGGTGGCGGATTCTTTTCTTGTCCAGCAGGTGGCGGAGGTGGAGGTGGAAATCCTGTAGTACTGCAATCGAGACGGCCGTTGGGCATTTCCACCGACATAAACATAAGGTTCTTGTAAACCGAGACGTCACCCTGACCTCCCGGACAGATCATCGACGTCAACAAGCTCGGCTTAGCTGGATTGGAGATGTCGAAGATTTGCATGCCATAAAAGTTTCCCTGAAATAGGTAATTGCCTTGAAAGGCAAGGTCCGAATTAGCAAAAGCAAGCTGGGCAAGGACCAACTGCGATGGCTTTGGGATCTTTGTCGCATCGCCAATGCCGAGTATCCCAAGTGTTTTCTTTACTGTTGGGCTATCCGGGTCACTTACACCGAGTTGGAATGCATCTGGTTTCTTCACCAGGAAGAGGTGTTTGAGGCCCAACGCCGTTTCACCAGCGTTGTAAATCCCCGGGGTCAATTTTGTGCGCGGATCATTTGTATCTGAACCTGTCATTCCCGGCGGCAGCGGGACGGCGGGCTCTGGCGCAAAAGGATCTTTTTCCTCAGCCTCAGGTGACGGTGATGGTGTTGGTGTTTGCGCAAAAGAACGGGTGGCAAAAAAGGCACACAAGGCAAGTGAAACTAACAGTAAGCGTAAAGTAATAACGTGTATTCGACTCATCATCGCTCCTCTTATGGGTTTTCACCCAACATGGTTTGCATTATCTTGATTTCAGCGCGCTGACCGCTGTCGACATCAGTCGCGAAATTGAAAAGCTCAGCGTCCTGTCCGGAGCCCGCTGTATCAAAAAGATCTTTCACCATAATCAAGGCTCCGTTGTGGTGTTGAATCATTCCCTTCAAAAACAACTCGTCAAACTCTTTGCCCTTTGCATCTCTGAGCGCAGCCATTTGCTTTGCCGTCAGCATTCCCGGCATCAACATTTGATGGCTCGACATGTCCATTCCGGGCATGTCGGGCATAGCAGGCATTGCCATTGAAGTTGGTGCACCTCTAGCGACCAACCAGCGCTTCATGAACTTTATCTCCTCTGCCTGAGAGTGGCTGATCCTCGCACCCAGTAAGCGAAGCTCCTTGTTTTCGGTGTGCGAGTTCATGAGTGCAGTCATCTCGACGGCCTGCGCATGGTGCATGATCATGCCTTGCATAAACTCTACGTCCTTGGGCGAAAGTGGCGGCAGTGTGGCACGCGTCGAAGAAGGCAGTGTTTTTGTAGGTTGGCCGGGCGCCCCTGGTTGCACGACGACCGGAGTTTGAGACGTTTGTGCTAACAGCTGTGACGACACTAATAATGCGGTCACGATTCCGGCAATGAACTGATTAGACTTCATCGGTTGAATGATTTGGTATTGAGGCCCTTACCTTATCACAAAGCGGCGCTTGAAGCGGAGAACACCTGGGGGCACATAGCGCGTCCTGATTTCAGTTTCTTCGTGTTACCTCCGCCTACTCTGCGTCTGGACGGTGCTCTTCGTGTTGGTTCGTGGCATTTCGTGGATCGTGGTTTTTGAGCCTTGTGAAGAGAAGATCCACGAATCAACACGAAACAGCACGGAGGTGAACTAGTATCAGTCTCTTTTTTCTGATTCACGCTTGTTGGCGATATGCGTGAATACATGGTAAGTGACCCCGTCCCATGCATTGTGAATGCCGACGAAGAGGAAAAGCAGCGTTGCGGCGCCAACTAAAAAAAGCGCCACACGCGAAGTCCAACTAGTTACGATTGCCGAAACAACGAGTAGGGCATAGGACGCGAGTGGTAGCCACGCATGACACAACCAGTCTTCGAAAACCGGCTTGTAGACAGTTTGAATTCGCATTCGTCGAAAGACGCCCAGGGTATAGACAAATCCAAGAATGCCCGCCAGCGTCCAGATAATCGCGGCTGGCCCAATCGATTTCCACGGTGCGCTTGCAGCTGCTGACAGGAAAAGAACGACTGCGAAATGAATTACGCTTGGAGTAGAAAACGCGGTCCCAGCCTCGCCGGCATTCAACGGCGGTCGTTGAGCCACGAGTGTAATAACGACAAATTGCAATCCAATCAGAGCGCCAGCTGAAGAGCCAACGATCACATAGAAGTTTGCCCAGCCATCGAATGGTGTCATATCAATCTCTACTTGAGTTCTCAGAATAACTCCGTCTGGCTTTAATGGGCCAGTTTTGATTAGGACACTCGCCCGCTTACTTGCCTTGGAACATCCGCTTCCCAGCCCACGCCCTGTAATAATTGACAGGTTTTTCCCTGGAAACCCTCACCATAAAATAGAACCAATCTAACAGCCTGTCCTGACGATCCATTTCGCTCCGGAACTGATCCTGTGCGAACGGATCGGTAAATCGACGAGAAATTGAAATGACAAATATCAAACTCAAACTTAGTCGAAAAAGCCTTCGTCATTTGATTGCCCTGGGCTGCGCTGTCTTGATCTTACCTGGTAACGCAATCGGAGCTGTTTCGAGTTGGAGGACAGCCTCACGTCCAACACCGCAAGCGGTCGCAAAGATTCCGAGTGATCAGCTCGATTCACTCGTAGCTCCAATCGCACTGTATCCAGATAGCCTGCTGAGCCAAACACTCGTTGCGTCGACTTATCCATTAGAGATCTTCCAACTTCAACAATGGCTCGACAAAAATCGGGAGTTAGCTGGCGATCAAAAAAGGCTGGCGGATGCAGTTGCGAAACAGCCTTGGGATCCCAGCATTCAGGCAATGGCGGCATTGCCCGACGTAGTGAAGCGCCTCGCTGACGATATTCAATGGACCACGGATCTCGGGAATGCATTTCTTGCCCAACAAAGCGATGTCATGGATGCCATCCAGCGGATGCGCAAGAAGGCGCAGGAGAAAGGCGCTTTGAAGTCGAACGAGCAACAGAACGTTCAAGTGCAAACTGTCGAAAGCAGGCAGGTGATCGTGATTGAGCAGGCAAACCCGGAAGTCATTTACGTGCCCTCTTACGATCCGTTGTACGTTTGGGGAGCTCCACTGTATCCCTACCCCTACATTTACTACCCACCTTATTACGGAGCGTGGTACACCGCGGCAGCGATCTCATTTGGAGTTGGCATCACGATGGGATTCTTCTGGGGTGGCGGTTGGGGCTGGGGCTGTGGTTGGGGACACGGTGATATCAACATCAACCGCAATAACAATTTTAATCGCAACACCAACATAGGCGGTGGCAATCGCGTTAATCCACTTGGTGGAGGCAATCGGGGTAATCTCGGCAATCGGGGAAACCTCGGTAGTGGCAATCGTGTCAATCCACTAGGTGGCGGAGATAGATGGCAACATAACCCCTCACACCGCGGTGGTGCACCTTATCGAGATCGAGCAACTGCGGATCGATTTGGTGGCACGACTCGAGGAGACTCTTTGGCGAATCGACAACGAAGTGCGCGTAGTCAGCTTGGTAGACAAGGTGGCAGTTTAGGCAGCACAACTCGGCCCGGCGGAGTAGGCAACAGGGGAAGTTTTGGAAGTACCGGAAGTGCCGGCAATCGAGGAGGACTTGGAAGTACTGGGAGTGCCGGCAATCGTGGAAGCGTAACCAATCGCGCTAGCAGTGGAAGCATTGGTAATCGTGGTGGTGCCGATCGCGTCGGTAATCGGAGCCTGGGCAGCAGTACATCAAATCGTGGCGCTTTTGGTGGTTTCAGTAGAAGCGGAGCAAATAGCAGTGTTAGTCGCGGTTCTTCAAGCATGAGTCGCGGAGGCTACGGCGGTGGAAGTCGGAGTAGCGGCGGGTTTGGTGGGGGCGGCAGTCGTGGCGGCGGTGGCGGTCGCGGTGGCGGTGGTGGACGCAGGTAGGCACAAGGTGAAAAAGATGAAACCAGGAATTTCATTAGCAAGATCGGCTGGGGTTCTTCTTGTAGCAATTGTCAGTTTGCTTTTTCCGGCAACTACGATTAACGCACAAACGAATTTGCCGAGGGGCACGGGCTTCGATACGGCGCAGCAAGCTGTGGATGCACTAGTCACTGCCGCCGAGAAGTTTGACGAAAAGAGTCTTGAATCGATTCTTGGTCCAAACAGTCACGACATCATTAACACTGGAGAACCCGCGCGCGATCGCGAGATGGCGATTGAGTTTGCTTCGCAGGCACGCGCCAGGAATAGTCTGGCTAAGAATCCTCAGAATCCAAACCATTTGATTCTTAATGTTGGAAACGACGACTGGCCTTTTCCCGTCCCGCTAATCAAGGCCGGCAACAAGTGGTACTTCGATACTCGAGTTGGTCGCGAGGAGATTCTCTTGCGACGAGTTGGTCGAAATGAGCTGGACGCAATTGAAATTTGCCGCGGATATGTTGAGGCTCAATATGACTACGCCATGATGAAACACGGCGAATCAGGTGTGAATCAATATGCGCAGCGAATCATAAGCAGTGCCGGTAAACAAGATGGTCTCGCTTGGCAAAATCAGGACGGAAGCTGGGATGGCCCAATTGGTGAGAATGTAGCCAAGGCAATTGCGCGCGGTTACACAAGTCGGGCCGAATCCTATCGTGGCTACTACTTTCAGGTATTAAAAGGACAAGGACCGGCAGCACCTTTAGGCGAACTCGATTATGTTGTTAAAGGCGTGATGATCGGTGGCTTCGCACTAATAGCTGCCCCCGCACAGTATCGAGTCACCGGCGTAAAGACGTTCATGGTGAGTCAGGATGGCGTAGTTTATGAAAAAGATCTCGGTCCGAACACACTTGAAATAGTTAAGAGGATTGAGCGCTTCAACCCGGACGCGAGCTGGACCCCGGTTTTAGAAGACAAGGATTAATCGTTATCCAATAGCCTCGTAGTGTGTTCAGTAACGCTTGGAGGCTGTGCGAGTTCGTTTGTTCGGACTTGATTTCGGCCAATACCAGTGGTGAAAAGAGGATTTGCCGCGGGCAATGCACCACGCGTTGGGTTTGATCCTATCGACGGTATTTGAACCGATGTTTGGTTTGGTGCCGTCTTGTCGCTGAAGAGCCGGGCATAAAGCATCATTACGAGCGAAATAAAAAAGAGGAGCACAGGAACTATCATTGGCCCGCCCTCTTCGGCCAAAGCACTGATGCCAATAAAAATGGGGAAGAGTACGCCGCTGAAGAACATCAACTTTGCTGCCCGCCGCATCCCTTTCCGCCGCGGAGATAAGGCGTCTACTTGCGTCGGCTGAGGCTGAGCCTGATGTTGCACTGGTAGTCCGCCACCCGCGAGCCATTCGGCTAAACCGCTCAACGCCAACCCACAACGAGAGCAGAATCTCATTTCACCGGAAACTTGTTGCTGACCGCAATTAGGACAATACATAAACCCTCAAGTGAGGCGATTGTAACCGAACGCACTAAAGTACGGTAATAACCATGAAAATGTTCGCTCTAGTCAGTAGTCAGTCGTCAGTCGTCAGTCGTCAGTTGTCAGTAGTCAGTCGTCAGTTGTCAGTTGTCAGTTGTTAGTTGTTAGTTGTTAGTAGTCAGTGGTTAGCTCACGCCTTTAGTAACCCACTCATTCTGAACCCGGATCTCGGTCCTGGGAGCGCACGCGTCCCCGCGTGCCCGCAGGCCTAGAT